>NZ_JBSGJD010000002.1:0-149434 GCF_053605405.1 Amycolatopsis sp. NPDC003861 | reverse complement strand
CGCCCCAATGTGGCGTTGGTTGCGTCCAACGCACCCAATGTGGCGTTCGGTGCGTCCAACGCACCGAACGCCACATTGGGGCGCATGGAGCCGGGCTCAGTGGACCAGGACGACCTTGCCGCGGTCGGGGCCCACCGCCACGATGTCGCCGTCGGTGAGCTGGCGGCCGCGGCGGGTCTCGACCTCGCCGTTGACCGTGACCTCTTCCGCGTCGATCAGGTCCTTGGCGTGGGAGCCGTCCTCGGCCAGGCCGGCCAGCTTGAGGAACTGGCCGAGCCGGATCGGCTCTCCGGTGATGGGTACGTCGACGGGCTCGCTCATGCCCGCATCATGCCGCCTAGGTGCGGGCGGTCGTCTGCCGGTAGAGCGCCAGGACGTCCGTGTCGAAGTAGCTCGAGTACGACGTGTCGGCGTCGTCGCCGCCGAACTCGAAGCCGCCGATGACGCCGATGACCGTGCCGAGCCGGGTTTCCGGGTTCTGGCCGGTCACCCACGGGCCGCCGCTGGTGCCGGTCGGGAAACCGGCGCAGTCCACCTTCAGCTGGAAGGTGTCCTGCTTGCTGGTGGTGTTCTGGCAGACCGCGGGGACGTCGGAGTCGTCCGGGTAGCCGGTGAGCGTGATCGGCTGCTCGAACGCCGTGCCGGTGGCCAGCAGGTTCGCCCCGACCAGGCTCTCCAGGGGCTTGGTGGTGCCCGCCTGGTGCGCGGTGGCGAAGCCGACGTCGAGGTCCGGGTCCGACGACGCCGTCCAGCCCGGGGCGACGAGCTCGTCCGACACCGTCCAGTAGCCGAACGGCGCGATCCCGTCGTGGTAGCCGGGGGCGAAGGTGACGCCGGTGAGGTAGCCGCCGCCCTCGCCGTTGTGGATGCAGTGGGCCGCGGTCAGCAGCACGTCACCGCGCTCGCTGTGCACGACGCTGGCCGTGCAGTAGTGCGCGCCCTCGGCGAACAACGCGCCGACCGCGGGACTCGACACCGCGGGCAGGGCGGCCACCGGAGCCGCCTCGACCGTGGCGGCCTCCGGCGTCGTCGCGTCCGCGAGCTGGGCCGGCCGGGCCGCGAAGACCACGACGAAGGTGATGCCGAGCAGCACGATCGCGGCGACGGTGAGCAGGACGGCTGGCCGCCGCATGAGCTTCGCCTCCCTCGACCGGTGCTGCCGACGAGACCACCATAGGGCGACGCACCGACACAATCAGCACACCCACAGCAAGCTCACAGCCGCTACGATTCCCTACTCGGTAGTAACACCGGGTTGTCGGGAGGGCCGATGAAGCAGTTCGCGGACAAGGTCGTGGTGGTCACCGGAGCGGGCTCGGGCATCGGCCGCGCGCTCGCGTGCGAGTTCGCCCGCCGCGGGGCCCGCGTCGCGCTTTCCGACGTCGTCACCGCGAACGCGGAGGAGACGGCGAAGCTCGCCGGCGACAACGCCCGCGCGTACACCTTGGACGTCGCCGACCGCAGTGCCGTGCTCGCGCACGCCGAAGACGTCGCCGACGAGTTCGGCGGGGTCAACGTCGTCGTGAACAACGCCGGCGTGGCGCTCGGCGCGACCGTCGAGGAAATGACGTTCGAGGACTACGACTGGCTGATGGGCATCAACCTCGGCGGGGTCGTGAACGGCACGAAGGCGTTCCTGCCGCACCTGATCGCGTCCGGGGACGGGCACGTCGTCAACATTTCCAGCGTCTTCGGCTTCGTCGGCGTGCCGACGCAGAGCGCCTACAACGCGGCGAAGTTCGCGGTGCGCGGATTCACCGAAGCGCTGCGCGAGGAAATGCTGATCGCACGGCACCCGGTCGCGGTGAGCTGCGTGCACCCGGGCGGGATCAAGACCAACATCGTGCGCAACTCCCGCAGCGCGGCCGAGGACCAGGAAAAGGCCGCGCAGGGCTTCGAGCGGATCGCCCGCACGACACCGGAGAAGGCGGCGCAGACGATCCTGCGCGGGATCGAACGGAAGTCGGCGCGGATCCTGATCGGACCGGACGCCTACGTCATCGACGCCATTCCCCGCGTGCTCGGCTCGGCTTATCAGCGGCCGTTGGCGGCGCTCGCGCGGCTCGGGTTGAAGGCATAGCGAAGAAACCGAATCATTTTCACGCCGCTCTGTCACTCAATCGAGTTGCGTTTCGGACAGCACCGTCCGAAATGGTCCAGAATGCGTGGGGTCCGCCAGCCCCGTCCCGGAGGTCCCCGATGCTTCGCACCGCACCGCGCAGTGCGACCCGTTCGTCCAGCGACCGCACCGCGGTGGAGCTGCTGGACCGCACCGGCATCGTCGCCGCGAGCCTGCCCCGGCGCCGCCGCACCGACGACGAGGTGGCGCGGCTGGAGGACGCGCCCATCTACACCCGGCCGCCGGTGTGCGACCAGGACCTGCGGCCCAAGTCCGTGGTGATCCGGCGGCGCGCCCGGATCTGGCTCGGCGGCGGGGCCGCGGTGCTGCTCGTCGCGGCCGGCTGGCTGGGTGGCGGCCTCTTCACCGGCGGCCTGTTCTCCCCGCCGGAACGGGACGTCGCCCAGCTCGACGCGCGCCCGGCGGTGGCCGCGGCCCCCGCGCCGGAACCGCAGCCGGTTCCGCAGGCGCCGGTCGTCGTCACGCCCGCGCCGAAGACCGTGTTCGTGCCGGTGCCCGCGAAGCCGGCGCCGAAGCAGGTCCAGGCGCAGGCCAAACCGCAGCCGAAGAAGCCGGTGCCGGACGAGGAGGCCGAGGCGCGGGTCGACCTGCCGCCGTCGGCCGCCCCGTCGTCGGCCACCAACCCGATCCAGGCCTGGGTCGAGGTCGCCGAGAGCATGGCCCAGCGCTACGGCGGCCGCTGAGTCAGGCCCCTGACCAGCGGTATTCGTGCTCAGGGCGGCCGGTCGCGCCGTAGCGCAGCCGCATCTGGACCGTCCCCGACTCGGCCAGCGCGGTGAGGTACCGCTGGGCCGTCGCCCGCGCCATGCCGAGCTCGCCCGCGACCTCCGCGGCCGACAGCGGCCGCCCCGCCCGCCGCAGCTGCTCCGAGACGAGCCGGGACGTCGCCGTCGACTGGCCCTTCGGTGCGGTCGTGCGGTCCTGGTCGTGCAGTACGCGGTACGCGCGGTCGACGTCGTCCTGGGCCAGCGCCCGGTCTTCGGCGAGCAGGCCGCGGAAGCGCGCGTACGACGTCAGCCGTTCCGCGAGCTGGCGGGTGGTGAACGGCTTGATCAGGTAGTTCAGCGCGCCGGCCCGGATCGCGGCGGCGATCGACGCGCTGTCGGTCGCCGCGGACAGCACGATCGTGTCGGTCTGCAGCTCCGGGAGCACCGCGAGGCCGGACTCGTCGGGCAGGTAGACGTCGAGCAGGACGAGGTCCGGCGCGAGCTCCCGGACGCGGGCGCGCGCCTCGGCGGCGGTGTGCGCGGTGCCGACCACCGCGAAGCCCTCGACCTCCTCGACGAACCCGGCGTGCACGCCGGCCACGCGGAAGTCGTCGTCGACGATCAGCGTGCGGATCATCCGTCCTCCGTCAGCGTTCCGGGCAGTTTCGCGACGAACAGGGCGCCCGTCTCGCCTTCGCCGGGGTCGGCCAGCCAGACGTCGCCGCCGCGGGCGCGGGCGGCCTGCCGGGCGAGCGCGAGGCCGAGACCGTGCCCGGGCGCGATCTTCGTCGAGACGCCTTCGTCGAACAACGTCCGCCGCAGGTCCGCGGGAACGCCGGGCCCACTGTCCACAACGGACACGTGCAGGGTGCCGCCCTCGGCGAGCAGCCCGACCTCCACCGTCGCCGGCCGCCGCGGGCCCATCCGGGCGGCGTGCAGGGCGTTGTCGACGAGGTTGCCGATCACGGTGTTCGCGGCGATCGGGTCGGTCACCGTGGTCGGCACCCAGGTGTCTTCGGCGAGCTTGAGCGTGAGGCCCTTTTCCTGCGCCTGCTCGGTTTTCGCGACCAGCAGCGCCTGCAGGTACGGGTCGGCGACGGCGTCGCCCAGCTCGCTCGGCCGCGCCGACGACGAGTCCGTCAGCGTCTGCAGGTATTCGACGGCCTCGGCGTGGTGGCCGAGCTGGAGCAGCCCGTAGAGCGTGTGCAGCCGGTTGGCGAACTCGTGCCGCTGGGCGCGCAGGCCGTCGGAGAGGGCACGGATGCCGTCGAGCTCGCGGGTGAGCGTGTCGAGGTCGGTGCGGTCGCGGAAGGTGAGCACGGTGCCGATCGGCCGGTCGTCCAGGCGGACGGCCCGCGAGTTGA
Source organism: Amycolatopsis sp. NPDC003861 (assembly GCF_053605405.1). Taxonomy (NCBI): domain Bacteria; kingdom Bacillati; phylum Actinomycetota; class Actinomycetes; order Pseudonocardiales; family Pseudonocardiaceae; genus Amycolatopsis; species Amycolatopsis sp. NPDC003861. Next base: position 145,223 of record NZ_JBSGJD010000002.1, on the reverse strand, counting down.
TCACCAGCACGCGGTTTCCGGCCACCGCGAGGAGGTTGTCGACCGGCCGCCCCTCCTCGACGGCCTTGTGGACCCGAGGGGAAAGCGACAGTTCGGCCATCGCCGCGCCGATCGGGAGTTCGGTGCCCAGCAGGCGTTCCGCTTCGTCGTTCCGGACCGAGACGCGGTTCGCTTCGTCGACGGCGAGGACCCCTTCGCCGATCCCGTGCAGCACGGCTTCGCGTTCGTAGAGCAGCTCGGTGAGTTCGTGCGGTTCGAGACCGTGGGTGACGCGCCGCAGCCGCCGGTTCAGCAGGGCCGACGCGCCCGCGCCGAGCAGCAGCGCGCCGCCCGCGAACAGCAGCGTGATGGTCAGCAGGCGGTTGAAGTCACCCGTCGGATCGCCGACCTCGAACCCGACGCTGACCTCGCCGACCACGCGGTTTCCCTGCCAGATCGGGGTCTTGCTGCGCACGGACAGCCCGAGCGTGCCGCTCTGCACCGCGCTGACTTCATCCTGTCCGGCGAGGGCGACATCGGGGGAGGTGCTCACCTTCTGGCCGATCAGGCTCTCCGTCGGGTGCGCGAGCCGGATGCCCTTGTCGTCGGTGATCACGACGAAGAGCGCCTCGTTGGCCTTCGTGACGGCCAGGACCCGCTGTTCGAGGGGGCCGCCGGGGAGTTTCGCGGCCGCGTTGGCGACGACGACCGGGTCCGCGGCGACCGACTTCGCGATGGCCAGCGCCCGGCGGCCGTACTGGTCGGTGAGGGTGCGGGAGAGGAGCAGGCTGACCAGGGCGACCCCGAGTCCCACGACCAAGGCGACCACGCCGATCTGCAGCAGCAGCACCTGCCTGCTGAACCGCATCCGCGGGAAGAGCGCCCACTTTGGCATGGCCGGGACCATACCCCCAGGTCAAGCCGGTGCGCTAAATGAGCAAAACATTCAGAACGCACAGCTCGCGCGGAGAACGTCGACAAGCTTCACCTGGGCGCCACGCGTCCTTAACGTCCCTTCCCAACGTGAGCCCCACCACGTGACGAAGGAGTCACCTCCACCATGGTTCCCCCACTGATCGAACTCACCGGAGCCACCAAACGGTTCCCGAGCGGGTCCGGTTCCGTGCACACGGCCGTCCGCGACCTGACCATGACCGTCCAGCCCGGCGAGTTCGTCGCCGTCGTCGGCCCCACCGGCTGCGGCAAGTCGACGACGCTCTCGCTGGTCTCCGGCCTGCAGCCGCCGTCGGCCGGCCGGGTGCGGGTGAACGGCGAGGACGTGAAGTCCATCCCCGACGGGGTCGGCTACATGTTCCAGACCGACGCCGTGATGCCGTGGCGCTCGGTGCTGGAGAACGTCGCGTCCGGCCCGCGGTTCCGCGGGGTGCCGAAGGCCGAAGCCCGCGCGCAGGCCGTCGACTGGATCGCCCGCGTCGGGCTCGCCGGGTTCGAGAAGTACTACCCGCACCAGCTTTCCGGCGGGATGCGCAAGCGCGTCGCGCTGGCCCAGACGCTGGTCACCAAGCCGAAGATCCTCCTGATGGACGAGCCGTTCTCGGCGCTCGACGTCCAGACGCGGGCGCTGATGCAGGACGAGCTGCTGCGGCTGTGGTCCGGTTCGGGGGCCGCGGTCATCTTCGTGACGCACGACCTCGACGAGGCCATCGCGCTGGCGGACAAGGTCGTCGTGCTGACGACCGGGCCGGCCACCGTGAAGGACGTCTTCGAGATCCCCCTGGACCGGCCGCGGAAGGTGGAGGAACTGCGGCTGACCGAGGAGTTCCGCAAGCTCTACGCCGACATCTGGGAATCACTGCGCAGCGAGGTCGACAAGGCCCGTGAGAAGGGAGCGAGCAATGTCGCTTGAGACCCCCGCGGCCACGTCCGCGCCCCTCCCCGTGCTCGAAACCGAGCAGGACATCCTGGCCCGTGCCAAGCAGGCGACCGCCCGCCGCAAGCGCAACATCTGGCTGCTGCGCCTGGCGATCGTGGTCGTGTGGCTGGGCAGCTGGGAGCTGACCGCCACGTACTGGATCGACCCGTTCTTCTACTCGAAGCCGTCGAAGATCTGGGAACGGCTGGTCGAGTGGTTCAGCACCGGCACCGACTTCGGCTCGATCTGGTACCAGATCCTGGTGACCGTCGAGGAAGCCGCGCTCGGGTTCGTCATCGGCGCCATCTTCGGTGTCGTGTTCGGCGTGATCCTCGGCCGCAGCGCGTACCTCGCCCAGGTGCTGGCGCCGTTCATCAAGGCCGCCAACGCGTTGCCGCGCATCGTGCTCGCCGCGCTGTTCGTCATCTGGTTCGGGCTCGGGCTGTCGTCGAAGGTCGCGACCGTCGTCGTGCTCGTGTTCTTCGCGGTGTTCTTCAACGCCTTCACCGGCGCCCGCGAGGTCGACCGCAACCTGATCGACAACGCCCGCATCCTCGGTGCGACCCGCGGCCAGGTGCTGAAGTCGATCGTGCTGCCCAGCGCGACGTCGTGGATCCTGTCGTCGCTGCACGTGGCGTTCGGCTTCGCGCTGATCGGCGCGGTGGTCGGCGAGTACACCGGCGCGAAGGCCGGCATGGGCTTCCTGATCGCCAACGCGCAAGGCACGTTCGACACCGCCGGGGTGTACGCCGGCATGCTGATCATCACCGTCGTCGCGCTGCTGGCCGAGTGGGGGATCAGCACGCTGGAAGGCCGGCTGCTGCGGTGGCGGCCACCGTCCGCCTCCGAAGCCGCGATCAAGGCGGTCTGACATGCGTCTGAAGAGGACAGTCGGGGTGGTGGCCGCGGTCGCGGTCGCCGCCGCCGGGCTCACCGCCTGCCGCGACTCGCGGGAGATCGCGCTCGGCACCACCGGCCAGCCGCACGTCAAGATCATGGTCGGCGGCCTGTCGAAGGTGATCTACCTGCCCGGGCAGCTCGCCCAGCAGATCGGCGCGTACCAGAAGCAGGGTCTCGACGTCGAGCTGTTCGACCAGCCGTCCGGCGCGAACGCCGAGACGTCGCTGCTGGCCGGCGAGGTGCAGGCGGTGGTCGGGTTCTACGACCACACGATCGACCTGCAGGCCAAGGAGCAGTGCATCGAGAGCGTCGTGCAGTTCGCGAACGTGCCGGGCGAGGCCGAGATGGTCGCGACCGCCAAGGCCGGCGAGGTCAGGTCGGGAGCGGACTTCAAGGGCCGCAACCTCGGCGTCACGTCGCTGGGTTCGTCGACGGACTTCCTGACCAAGGCGCTGGCCCTGCGCGGCGGCGTCACGTCGAAGGAGTACACGCCGGTGAAGGTCGGCGCCGGGCAGACGTTCATCTCGGCGATGAACCAGGGCTCGATCGACGCCGGCATGACGACCGACCCGACGATCGCGCAGCTGACGAACACGGGCCAGGCGAAGGTGCTCTACGACATGCGCACGGTCGAAGGCACGAAAGCCGCTTTGGGCGGGTTGTACCCGGCGAGCTCGCTGTACATGGGCTGCGAAATCGTGAAACGCTATCCGGACATCGTGCAGAAACTGGCCAATGCGTACGTCGAGACCCTGAAGTGGATTTCTTCGCACACACCGGAACAGGTGGCCGCGATGATGCCGCCGTCGTTCGCCGGCGGGGACAAGGCGCTGTACGTCAAGTCGCTGCGGGACAGCCTGCCGATGTTCACCAAGGACGGCCGGATGGACCCGGCCGGGGCGCAGAACGTGCTGAAGGTGCTCGGCGAGTCGTCGAGCAACGTGAAGCCGAAGAAGGACAAGATCGACCTGTCGAAGACGTACACGACGCAGTTCGTGGACGCCGCGCACGCACAGGCGCAGCAGTAGCCCCGCTCACCTGACCGGGCGGTAGGTGAGCGATATGGACCCGTAAAGGCCTCTTTCCCCCGCGGAGGCCTTTACGGGTCTTTTCGGACAATTTAAGACCATGCGAAAGTAGCTACTTTATTTTCGGTGGGGATCCAACACTTGAGGACACGGTTTTCCCGGTCCCCCTCGGTGAACGGAGTCCCCGCATGTCCAAAACCCTCCGCGTCCTCACGGTGGCCGCCGCCGCGGCGGCCTCGCTGGCTTTCTCGGGCACCGCCCACGCCGCCGTCTTCGGCGCGCACTTCCACGGCCACCAGTTCTCGGGCGGCAACTGGGGCGGGTACGTCAGCTTCGGCAGCTTCACCACGGCCACCGCGAGCTGGACGGAACCGTCCGTGACCTGCACCTCCACCAACGACCTCTTCGCGCCGTGGGTCGGCATCGACGGCGACGGATCGTCCACTGTGGAGCAAACCGGCGTGGCCACCGACTGCTCCAGCGGCCGCCCGGTCTACCAGGCCTGGTACGAGATGTACCCGGCCGCACCGGTGTACTACTCGAACTCCGTCAGCGCCGGCGACCACATCACCGCCACGGTGACCCGGACGGCGACGAACACCTACCGCCTCGACATCAGCGACACGACCAAGGGCTGGTCCAAGACGATCACCAAGTCCCTGACCTCGAAGCACGCCTCGGCGGAGGCGATCATCGAGTCCCCGACCGACTCCTACCCCTCGATCTCCGGCGGCATCAAGTTCACCGGCGTCAAATTCAACGGCACGAACCTGGCCTCGACGAGCCCGTCCGGCCTCAACGCCGACGACAAGGGCAGCTACACGTGGACCCCGGGCGCGATCGGCTCCGACGGCCAGAGCTTCACGATGACCCGCCACTGAGTCACTTCAGGTTGTTGATCGCCCAGGCGACCACCATCACCGCCAGCACCAGCGACACGACGGCCTGCAGCATCATCGTCATCTTCGCCCAGATCCGCAGGGGCATGACGTCGGTGGGGCTGAAGGCCGCCGCGTTGGTGAACGAGAAGTACAGGTAGTCCAAATAGGACGGTTCCCAGTCCTGGTGCGCCAGGCCCGGGTCGGCCATCTGCGGGAACTGCAGGTCGGGGTGCTCGGCCTGGCCCGCGGCGCGCCGGCCCGGGCCGCCGCGGTCGAACTCCCAGTACCAGAGGGAAAAGGCGACGACGTTCGTCCAGTAGACGATCCCGCCGGTGACCAGCACGGCGCCGGCGCGGTCACCGGCCGAGCCGGTTGCGATGCCGTACACGAGCGACACCGCGGACCAGGCGTTCACCGCGGTGACGAGGCCGACGATGAGCAGTGAGATGGTCCGCTCGACGGCGCTGAACTGCGACATCCGCCCCGGGTTGACCAGCAGCAGGGCCACGACCAGCAGCACGGAGACGCCGGGCAGCAGCCACCACGGGTGCAGGGCCATGTCGTCGGGCAGGGCGACCTGCAGCACGAGGGTGGCGACGACGACGCCCATCGCGGGCCAGCGGGTCTCGCCGGAAGTCCGCCGCCGCCAGGCGGGGAGTGCCTCTTCTGTCACGCGCTCAAGGTAGGACGGCGCCGCTCGGCTAGCCAGCCGGCGCGGTGGTCACCTCGCCGGGGAGCTTGCGGGCCACGTCCGTCCGCGACCGCGCGCCCAGCTTCCGCAGCACCTTCGCCACGTGCTGTTCCACCGTTCGCGGCGAAAGGAACAGCCCGTCCGCGATCTCCCGGTTGGTCCGGCCCTCCGCGAGCATCCGCGCCACCTCGCGCTCCCGCGGTGACAGCTCGCTCCCGTACCCCCGCCGCCCGCGCTGCGATGGTGCCCAAGCGCCGTGTTCGCGCAGCTGGTGACGGCAGCGGCCGGCGTCGCGGGTCGCCCCGAGCTGCTCGTACGCCTCGGCCGCCGACGTCAGCTCGTCGACGGCCGACCGGTTGCCCGCGGCCAGCCGGCACATCGACGCGCGCTCGCGCATGGCCGTCGCCGGGTAGGGCATCGGCAGGGCCGCGTAGCTGGACGCGGCTTCGTCGAACAACGTCGCCGCGGCCAGGTGCTTGCCGCGTGCTTCGAGCAGCACCGCGCGGCCCGCCACCAGCGCGGCCGCGGCCACCGGCGCGTCCCGGCCCTCGATGCCGCGCGCGAACGCCTCGACGACGTTGTCGGCCTCCGGCCAGCGCCCGGCTCGCGCATACGCTTGCGCGGCCACCGGGACCAGCGCGGCGGCCCACATCCAGACCCCCTTGCGGCCGGCCGCGGCCACCGCCGTGTCGGCCGCCGCGCACGCGCCGTCGACGTCGTCGGTCGCCAGGAGCACGGAGATCAGCACGCCGGCGGCCGAGAGCACCACCGGGATCGGGCCGCGGTCCGGCGCGTGCACGCTCGCCGCGGTCAGGTGCCGCTGAGCGGCGGCGAACTCGCCGCGCACCGCCGCCAGCCCGCCGAGCACGAGCGAGGACTCCATCACGATCGGGCCGAGTTCCGGGTAGCTGTCCCGCAGCTGCTCGGCGGCCTCGGCGAGGCCGGTCCAGCGCCCGCGCACCCAGTCCAGCCGGACGCGGGTGCCCTGGATCAGGCCGATCGCGTACAACGCACCCGCGTCGGTCGCGCGTCGGACGCCCTCGGTCACCAGCCGGTCCGCTCGGTCGAGGTGCCCGGCCCAGGACTGCCCGTCGGCGAGGTTGCACCACAGCCGGGCCAGCTGGACGCGCTCGGCGACCGTGCCGACCGTGTCCGGTAGCGCTTCGAACTCCGCCCACGCCGAGCCGTCGCCGACGTGCGAGGCGGCGGCGATGCGGTCGGCGGTCAGCGCGAGCCGCAGTTCGGGGTCGTCGAGCCGCTCGTACACCTCGCCCGCGCGGGCGCGCCAGGATTCGTGCCACGACAACGGCGTCAGCCCGTCGATCGGCTGGGCGAGCAGGGTGATCCCGCGGGCGGCGAGGTCCGGCCGGTCGGTCAGTTCGCCGACCGCGCGCTCGACCTCCAACCGGCCGCGGCCGAGGCCGCCGATGGTCCGGACCAGCAGCATGCCGACGCTCAGCCGGATCGACCCGCGGACCGACGGCGGCAGCGTCACCTCTTCGAGGACGCGCTGCAGCGTGCCGAGCACCTCGGGGCGGAACCCCCGCAGCGCGACCTGGCTCAGCTTGCCCGCCACCCGCCCGGTGTCGGCCTGCGACGGGCCGGGCTCGGCGAGCACCGACTGCAGGAGGTCGATCGCGCGGGACGTCTCGCCGCGGGTGATCGCCTCGTCGGCGGCCGCTTCCGCGTAGTGGCGCCACTGGTCGACGCGGCCGGCGGCGCGGGAGTGCCGGGCCAGCAGCGTGAGCGGCGGGGACGGCTGCGCGGCGAGCACGCGGATCGCCTGCGCGTGCAGCAAAGCGCGTTCCGGGCCGCTCACCGTGTCGTAGACCGCCTTGCGCGCCAGCGGGTGCCGGAAGCCGTACCGGTCGTCGCCGACCTCGCCGAGCACCCCGCCGGAGAGCGTGTCGAGGAGCGCGGTGCGGAGGGTGTCACCGGAGAGCCCGGCCAGTTCGCCGAGCACGGCCGCTTCGGCGCCGACGCCGAGCACGGCGGCCGCGCCGGCCAGCCGCACCGCCGGCTCCGGCAGCGCGGCGAGCCGTTCGGTGACGGATTCGCGCAGCAGCACCGGCACTTCGAGGTTTTCGAGCAGGCGGTCGGAGAGGACCTCGCCGACCGGGAGCCGTTCGGCCGCTTCCTTCAGCGCGCGCAGGGTTTCCTCGGCCACGAACGGGATCCCGGCCGTGCATTCGTGCAGTTTCGCCGCGAAGTCGTCGGTCACCCTGGGCAGTTCGAGGATGTCGACGGCCAGCGCGCGCACGGCCGCGACGTCGAGCGCCCCGAGCGCGACACGCGCGGAGTGCACCGCCGGGTCGGTCCGGAACGGGGCCCCGAGCGGGCCGGGGCGGACGTCGGTGGCCGACCGGTAGGTGGCGACCACCGCCAGCTCGGGCGGCATCGTGCCGGCCAGGAACCGCATGAGGTCGCGGGTGTCCTCGTCGGCCCACTGGAGGTCGTCGATCAGCACGAGCGTGGGGCCGCAGGCGTGCAGGAGCTCCCGCACCGCGCGGAAGACGCGGTGGCGTTCGGCGACCGGGTCGGTCAGGGGTTCCGGCTGCGGGGGAAGCGCTTCCGCGAGTTCCGGCAGCAACGGCCGCAGCACGCCGGCGACCGGGCTGAGCGGCCCGAGCGGGGCGTCGCCGACCGCGCGAAGCGCTTCCAGGACGGGCCCGTAGGGAAACGGTTGCCGCAGCGGCTGGCAGGCGCCGGTGAGCACCCGGCCGCCGTCGAACTCCTTGCGCCGCCCGATCTCCGCGAGCAGCCGGGTGCGGCCCATGCCGGGCTCGCCCTCGATGAGGACCGCGGCCGGGCGTCTCCGCAGCACGGCGACGATGGCGTCGAGCTCGGTGTCGCGGCCGGTCAGCCGGGCGGGTCCGGACCGGACGGAAACCGAGGTGGGGCGGGGGGTGGTCAGCCACATACGACCCTCCTCGACACACCGGCACCAGCTCGCGGGAGCCTAAGCAGCGGTGATGCGTCCGTAAACCTTTCACCGAATACGTGGTGGGTGCTGTCGTCACACGTCTGCCTACCCACCGTCACCGATTTGCTGCGGGAACCGGGGCGATCGGCTCACCCAGCGTGCGAAACCCCGGCCGATCGCACGTTCGAACGTCGCTTAACGCGTTCGTGTACTCCAAGTGACTACTGAAAGTAGTTCACGGAAACCCTACTTACGGACCTGTCCGACTGGGTGACAACGGGCGGCTGAGCCCGGCTGGAGCAGGGGATTCGTCCTTAGTGAATGCGTATACCCATTCGCCGGGCGCCCGGATTGCACCGTAACGCCCACTGCGGGGACCCTCACCCGGGGGAGTACCACTGCGTGGCCGGTGCGGAGCCGCGCGTAACCACCTAGGGAGAAGCATGAAGATCGCGAGACTTCTCGGTGCCGCTGCCACCGCGGTGATGGCGACGGGCGCGCTGGCCGCGACCGCCGTCCCCGCGTCGGGCCAGGACCTGCTGAACCCGGACATGGTGCCCGCCATGCAGCGGGACCTCGGCCTGACCCACGACCAGGCGATCGCCCGGCTGAAGAGCGAGGACGTCGCGAACCGGGTCACCGAGTCGCTGACCGCGGCGCTCGGCGACGCGTTCGGTGGCGCCACCTACAACGCCGTCACCGGCAAGGCGCACGTCACCACGACGAACGCCGCGCTGGCCGGCAAGATCCGCGAAGCCGGTGCCGAAGCGGAAGTCGTCCGGTTCGGCGCCCGCCAGCTCAATTCCACTGTGGACAAGCTGAACGCCGCGGACAAGGCGGCGCCCGCCGCGATCACCGGCTGGGGTGTCGACGACGCCACCAACCGCGTCACCCTGGACGTGCTGCAGGGCCAGCGCGCCGCCGCGGTCGCGTTCCTCGCCAAGTCCGGTGTGGACGCCGCCATCGTGGCGATCCGCGAGACGGCGTCGGCGCCCACGACGTACGCCAACATCCGCGGTGGCGACGCCTATTACATCGGCGGCTCGTCGCGCTGCTCGGTCGGGTTCGCGACGACCACCGGCTTCGTCACCGCCGGCCACTGCGCCGCGCTCACCGGCGCCGGCCGGCTGACCGGCTCCAACGGTGCCGCGCTGGGCTCGTGGGGCACCTACCGGTTCCCGGGCGCGGACTACGCGCGGGTGAACACGAACAGCAGCTGGACCCCGGTCGCCCAGATGAACAACGGGACCGCGGTGCGCGGGCAGTCGAACGCCGCGACCGGCACGTCGGTCTGCAAGGCCGGCTCGACCACCGGCTGGACTTGCGGCACCATCGGCGCCAAGAACCAGAGCGTCCGGTACGCCGAGGGCACGGTCAACGGCATGACCGCGACCAACGTCCGCTCGGCTGCGGGTGACTCCGGCGGCGGCTTCATCGCCGGCAACAGCGCGCAGGGCATCCTGTCCGGCGGCAACACGTCCGTGACGTACTTCTACCCGATCGGCGCCGCCCTCTCGGGCACCGGCGCCACGCTGAAGACCAGCTGACTCTCCGGCAGAACCGCGAAAGGGCGGGTTTCGGGCGCCTCCAGCGCGCCCGAAACCCGCCCTTCGTTCCTCGCCGCGGGAATGGGAGGTCTGCGGGTCAGACGTTGCTGATCTCCTCGATCAGCCCGTCGACGTCGAAGTGCGCGCTCTCGTCGCCGAGCGGCACCAGTTCGATGGAGGCGTCCAGGAAGCTCCGGACGTCTTCGACCTCGAGCTCGAACGACGCATAGCCGTCCGGTGACTCGATTTCCAGGGTCAGGAAGTCTTCGTCCTCGGACAGGTCCGGGCGGATCCGGACGTCGCCGAGGCCGGCCGGCTCGTCGAGCCCGGCCACGAGCAGGTCACGCGCGAAGGTCCACTCGATCCACCGGCCGCGCTCGGTCCGGAAGGCCACGGTCACCGCGAAGGGTTCGTGGGAGTGGTAGGACAGGCGCGAGAGGACGGGCGTGGTGCTCTCGTTCAGCAGCACGAACTGGCTCTGGTGTACGGCGTCGGTGTGCACGGCCCCTCCTGGAGTCTCGCGGTGGTTCGCGCGGCGCGAACGGTTCGGCAAGGAGATGACCAGGGGGAACGGTCATGACGGAGAAAGTCTCACGTTCACTTGATCGGTTGCATCCGTCCATTGTGGTGTAACACCGGGCACATACCCCTTGCGCTCAGGCGGCCACGGGTGGTGACGGTTCGCGCAGGGCCTCCGGCAGCTTCTTCCGCAGCACGAGCAGTGCGGGGACGGCGGACGCGCAGGTCAGGGCCAGGATCGACCAGGTCAGCGCGTTGCTCGTGCTGAGCAGGGCGGCCAGCAGGCCCGGCGCGAGCGCGATGGGCAGGCCCCAGGAGAGCTGGAAGATCGAGCTGGCCCGCCCTTCGGCCCCCGGCGGAGCGGCCGCGGCGGCCGCGGCGGTGGCGGTCGGGCCGAAGAGGGCTTCGGCGATCGAGAAGCCGAGGCTGGTGAGCAGGATCAGTACGGTGGCCACCGGCAGCGGGACGACGGTCAGCGGGATCAGGAGCGCGAAGCAGAGCGCGAAGAGAACGGCGGACCCGATGAGGCCGGCGGTCCGGCTCCGCCCGGCGAGCAGCCCGACGATCGGCCGCTGCCCGGTGACGACGACCACGGTCCCGACGGTGATCGCGGTCCCGGCGATCCACTGTGGACCGTGCAGCAGGTCGCGGACGACGATCGGCAGCACGGAGAACTTGCCGGCGCTGGCGAGGGTGAACGCCATGTGGGTGACGCAGAACCCCGTGAAGGCCCGATCGCCCAGCACGGCCCGCCAGCTCCCGGCTGGTCGTGAGCGGTAAGGAGGGTTAGAACCCGCGTTACCACTCACGACCCGCGGGAGCAGGCGGATCAGCACCGCCGCCACCCCGAAGCTCGCCGCGTTCGCGTACGCGAGCAGGTGGAACGCCCACGGGCTCGTGATCGTCGGCAGGACCGCCATCGCCGCCGCGCCGAGACCCGCCCCCGCGAACCGGCCGACGGTCTGCGTGGCCAGCACGCGGTCGGTGTCACTGCCGGAGGTGAGCCGGGCCACCATCGGCGCGTTGCACGTCCAGAACAGCCGGTCGCCGAAGCCCGCCACCACCGACACCACGACCACCTGCCAGCTCGTGTGCGCCAGCGGGTACGCCGCGAAGGCGGCGAGCCGCACCAGGTTGCCCGCGATGAGCAGCGCCCGCGGCCCGAAGCGGTCCATCGCCGCGCCGGCGGCCGGGCCGGTGACCAGGGCCAGCAGGGCGCCGGTGGTCAGCGACGCCCCCGCGTCGACCAGGCCCATGCCCTGCCCGTGCACCAGGAACAGCAGGGCGAACGGGACCCACAGCCCGCTGCCCAGCGCGTCGATCAGCGTCGCGGCCAGAAAGATCCGAAGCATGCCTCCCCCAGCGGGCCAGCTTACGGGTCGAGCGGCAGCGTGAGCCCCACTTTCACGCGGTCCATCGCCACGCTGGTCGTGAAGTGCCGGACGTTCGGGTTGTCGAAGAACATCCGCCGGGTGAACGCCTCGAAGCCGGCCATGTCCGGGCACGTCACGATCAGCACGAAGTCCGCCGTGCCGGTGACGTAGTAGCACTGCTGGACGGCGTCCTCGGCGAGGACCTGGCGGCGGAACCCGTCGAAGACCGCGAGGTTCTCCCGCTCCATCTCGACCGTGACCACGAACGTCATGCTCAGCCCGAGCGCCTCCGGCGACAGCACCGCGACCTCGCGCTCGATGACGCCCGCCTCGCGCAGCCGCTTGATCCGCCGCTGGACGGCCGCGGCCGAGAGGCCGACCTTCGCGCCGATCGTTTCGGCGATCGTGCGGGCGTCGGCCTGGAGGCAGGCGAGGATGGCGATGTCCAGCTGGTCGAGGTCGGGTGTCCGCACCTCAGCAGGCTAACCGGCACCCCCGACAATTCGCCGCGTGTCACTCCTCCGTGACGTCGCTCACTACTCCGTCCGAGGCGAAGATGAAACAACTTTTTGCGTGAGCTGGAACACAACTGACCGGTCTACCAGGGGGTAGCCCATAGAAGTGGAAAACCAGCCGGTCGCTCCGCCAACCCGCCGGCGTGGGGAGGCTCTCCCGTGCCCGCACCTGCCGCCGTGCTGACCGGTCTCGGTTCGTGGTTGCCGACGAAAGTCCTGGACAACCACGAAATCGCGGCCCGGCTCGACACCTCGGACGAGTGGATCCGGACCCGCACCGGGATCCGCGAACGCCGCGTCGCAGGCCCGGACGAGTCCACTGTGGACCTCGCGGTCGGGGCGGGCCGCGAAGCGCTCGCGGGCACCTCCGCCGACGCCGTCGTCCTCGCCACCTCCACGCCCGACCAGCCCTGCCCGGCCAGCGCACCGCAGGTCGCCGCCCGGCTCGGGCTCGGCACGGCCGCGGCCTTCGACGTCAACGCCGTCTGCAGCGGCTTCGTCTACGCCCTGGCCACGGCCGCCGGGTTCATCGCGGGCGGGCTGGCCGAGCGCGTGCTCGTGATCGGCGCGGACACCTTCACCACGCTCATCGACCCCGGAGACCGCACCACGGTGCCGATCTTCGGCGACGGCGCCGGCGCGGTGCTGCTCCGCGCGGGTGACGCCGACGAGCCCGGCGCGTTCGGCCCGTTCGACCTGCACAGCGAGGGTGAGCACGCCGAGCTGCTGTGGGTCGAGGCCGGCGGCGCGCGGCGGCGGCTGTCCGACCAGCCGAGCGACCGCTTCCTCGCCATGCAGGGCACGGCCGTGTTCCGCCACGCCTGCGCGCGCATGGCCGAGTCGTCGCGCACGGTCCTGGACCGCGCGGGCTGGATGGTCGGCGACGTCGACCGGTTCGTCGGGCACCAGGCGAACATCCGGATCCTCCAGGCCACGGCCAAGCAGCTCGGCATGCCCGCCGACGCCGTCGTCGCCAACATCGACCGGGTCGGCAACACCAGTGCCGCGTCCATCCCGCTCGCCCTGGCCGACGCCCGCGCGGACGGGACGCTCGTCCCGGGACACCGCGTCCTGCTCAGCGCGTTCGGCGCGGGCCTGACCTGGGGTTCGACCGTGCTGCGCTGGCCGGACCTGGGTCAGCTGTCCTGACCGCCGGTCGTCCAGGTCGGCGTCGCTTCCTGGCGGCCGCGCAGCTCCAGCTCGCCGTGCTTCTCCCAGTGCGCGGCTTCGCCCGGCAGCGCCGCGGAGACGACGGCGTCGCTGGCGAGCACCCGTGACGGGACGGCCTTGGCGAGTTCGGTGAGCCGCGCGGCCTCGTTGACCGCGTCGCCGATCACGGTGTACTCGAGCCGGCTGCTGGTGCCGAGCTGCCCGGCGAACACCGGGCCGCTCGAGACGCCGACGCCGACTTCGAGCTCGCCGGCCTCGCGGACCGCGTCCCGGATCGCCCGCGCCGCGGCCAGCGCGGCCGTCGGGCCGTCCGCGAGCCGCGTCGGCGCGCCGAAGATGCACAGCGCGGCGTCGCCTTGGAACTTGTTGACCAGCCCGCCGCGCGCGTTGACCGCGGAGACGACCGCGGCGAACAGCCGGTTCAGCTTCCCGACCAGTTCCTCCGGCGGCGTGCGGTAGGCCAGCGCGGTCGAGTCGACGACGTCGACGAACAACGCCGTGACTTCGCGGACGTCGCCCGAGAGGGATGCGCCGTACTCCAGCGCGTGCCGGGCGACGTCGGCCCCGACGTGCCTGCCGAACAGGTCCCGCATCCGCGCCTGCTCGCGCAGGCCGGCCGCGAGCTGGTTCACCGACGTCTGGAGCCGGCCGATCTCGCTGGCGTCGTCGACGTCCACGGCGACGTCGGTGTGGCCGCGCGCGATCTCGTCGAGCGCCACCCGCAGCCGGTGCAGCGGTGCCGCGACCGCCCTGGCCAGCAGCGCGGTGCCGATCGCGCCGACGGCGAGGCCGATCACCGACAGCATGACCAGGCTCGCGGTGTGGTCGCCCGAGCCCAGGTCCGGGGGTGTGGCGACGAGCAGCACGCCCACGAACGGGACACCGCTGGCCAGCGCCCAGGTGACGACCAGCCGGGTCAGCACGGTCACCGGCAGCGAGCCCCGCGGCGGCAGGACGTCCAGCGCGATCGTCATCACCGGCCGCGCCACCCACTCGGCGGCGAGGTAGGTGAGCCCGACCGTGGTGAGCCCGCCGAGCCCGATCACCGTCGCCATGCCGCCGGCGTCGCCGGCCGAGCCGAGCACGCCGGCGAGCACGGTGAGGACGACGGTGCCGATCAGCCAGAGCGTGCCGCTGACCACGGCCATGTCCACCGGCAGCCGCAGCGCGCGCCGCGCCTCGCTCGCCGACGGCGGGCGCCCGAGCACGAACCAGATCGCGGTGCGCCGCTGCAGCCAGGCGGTCCACAGCGTCCCGGCGAGCAGCGCGGCGGCGACGATGCCGGCGGCGGTCAGGCCGAGCACCCAGCCGCGGTCGCCGACGTCGTTGGGCAGGCCCTGCAGCACGAGCAGCAGGGCGACCACGCCGGACCCGGCCACGCTCGAGCCGATGCCCAGCCCGGCGAAGCCCAGGCTGGTGCGCAACACCACGCGGACGTTCTTCACGGCGATCTTGCGCACGGCGTCGATCGTACGGCCGGAAACGCGTGGCCACCCCCGGTGGCGGCCGGCCGAGGTTCGTGGCGCGCGTGCTGGGGCCGCGCTAGAAGCGGTACCGCACGATGTGCGCTGTCCGGGCCAGCGGCGGGAAGATCTTCAGCAACCGCAGCTGGAACCGGGTGATCGGGCCCATCTTGGCCAGCACGTCCGGGGTCGCCCAGTGCCCGGCGTCCAAAGAGGACTCCAGCGTGAGGCCGCAGCGCTCGAGTTCACGCGGGTCGTCGACACCCCAGTACAGCGTCGCGCCCGCCTTGCGCACCGGCGCGTTGAGCTTCTGGATCTTGATGGCGGTCCGGTTGAAGAGGTCGCAGATCAGCTCGCCGGACGGGAACTTCGCGGCCAGCCGGCGGAACAGTTCGGTGCCGGTTTCGGGCTTCAGGTACATCGTGAGGCCTTCGGCGACGATCAGCGCCGGCCGGTCGGACGGCACCTGGTCGAGCCACTCGAAGTCGGTCACCGACGAGGCGATGTGCGACTGGTTCGGCGCCTTCGGGTACAGCTTTTCGCGCAGCTCGACGACTTCGGGGTAGTCGACGTCGTACCAGTGGACGGTCTCCGGCGGCGCGAGGCGCTGGAACCGCGTGTCCAGGCCGCAGCCCGGGTGCAGCACGATCGCGTCCGGGTGGGCGCGCAGGTACTCGGCGGCCCAGTCGTCGATCGGCTTGGCCCGCAGCACCACCGACACCGCGCGGTCGGCGGAGATGCCGATCTTGGTGAAGTCGTAGTCGATCCGGCGGACGGCGTCGTCGGCCGCCTGGTCGCCGAGGATCGGGTGGGCGCTGCGGTAGTCGAGCGCGCGGCCGTAGAGGGTGGCCAGGTTGGTGGCCTTCTCTTCGGTGAAGCGGACCTTTTCCATTTCAGCGCTCCTCCGCGGCGAAGTCGTGCGCGTAGTTCTTGGCGTCCACCAGGTGCTTGAGCGTCAGCTCGCGGGCGGCGGCGGGCTCGGACCGGCGGATCGCGTCGAGGATGGCCCGGTGGTCGGCGACGGCCTTGCGGATCTGCCCGGGCAGCCGCAGCGCCGCCCGCCGCTCCTCGCCGACCAAGGCGAGCACGGACCGCAGCAGCCCGGCGACGTCGTCGTTGCCGGCGTTCTGCGCGATCACCCGGTGGAACTCGGCATCGGCGGCGATGACGTGCAGCATGTCCCCGTCCTCGGCGGCCTGCGCCATCTCGGCGACGTTGTCCTCGAGCCGGCTCACGGTCTTGGCGGAGGCGTGCCGGGCCAGCCGCTCGGCGAGGGTCGGTTCGACCGTCGCCCGGAGGTCGAAGAGCTTCTCGACGAGCTGGTCGTGCTCGGTGAACCAGGTCCGCAGGGGCTGTTCCTGCTGCTCACGGACGTAGGTGCCGGAGCCGGCGCGGATCTGGACGTACCCGATGGAGTCGAGGACCCGCAGCGCCTGCCGCAGCGACCCCCGGCTGATCCCGAGCTCTTCGCACAGAACGCGTTCGGCGGGCAGCCGGCTGCCGGGCGGCAGGTCACCGGAGTCGATCCGCGCCCGCAGCCGGTCGACGGTCGTGCTCCAGACCTGCTCGGTGTCCACCCGCTCATCCTCTCAGCTCCCGGAACCGCCGGGGGTGACTGCCATGATCACGGCATGACCGCGCGATTCAAGGACCTCGCCCTGGACGCGGGCGACCACCAGGCTCTCGCCGACTGGTGGTGCCGCGCCTGGGCTACCTCCGCCGCGACTCGGTGACCGGCGACTCGCGCCCGGCGGACTGGCCGGTGCCGATCGTCGATCCGGAGGGCGACGGCCCCTTGATCTGGTTCAACCCCGTGCCGGAGGCGAAGACGAGTGGGACGTGCTGGCCGACCCGGAGGGCAACGAGTTCTGCGTCTTCACCCCACGGTGAACTCGTGGGTGTCTGACCTGACACATCTGACCCCGTGCGCGTCGCGGGAGCGGCCCACCATGCTTAGGCTCGCTGCGTGAATGCTTCATGACGTGGTGGCACGCCCTGATCGTCGTGGTCGCCGGGGTCTGGGCCGGGACCATCAACGCCGTCGTCGGGTCCGGGACGCTCGTCACCTTCCCCGTGCTCGTCGCGCTCGGGTACCCGCCCGTGACCGCCACGACCTCGAACGCCATCGGCCTCGCGCCCGGGACGCTCAGCGGGGCCTGGGGGTACCGGCACGAGCTCACGGGCTCCTGGCGGCAGACCGCCAAGTTCGCCGTGGCGTCCTTCCTCGGGGCCATCGGCGGCACCATCCTGCTGCTCTCGCTGCCCAAGGACGCCTTCGAAGCCGTCGTCCCGGTGCTCGTCGGGCTGGCCGTGGTCCTCGTGGTCATCCAGCCGCGGGTGTCGAAGTGGGTCGCCGAGCGGCGCGAACAGAACGGGACCGAGCACAAACCCGGGCCACTGCTGATGTTCTTCATCTTCCTCATCGGCATCTACGGCGGGTACTTCACCGCCGCGCAGGGCGTGATGCTGATGGCCGTCATGGGGATGCTGCTCTCGGAGCCGCTGCAGAAGCTCAACGGCATCAAGAACGTGCTCGCCGCCGTCGTCAACTTCGTCGCCGGGATCATCTACGCCTTCGTCGCGCCGGTCAGCTGGGCCGTCGTGCTGTGGCTGGCCGTCGGCAGCACCGCCGGCGGCTTCCTCGGCGCGAAGATCGGCCGGAAGCTGTCGCCGGTGGTGCTGCGCGGCGTGATCGTGGTGATCGGCGTCGCCGCCGTGATCGAGCTGGTCGTCAAGCAGTTCGCGAGCTGACTGGGCCGACGGTTCCTGATCCGGCCTCAGTCACGGCCGGACGGCTTCGGAGCAAAGGTCACGTGCCGCTTCAGGGGCGGCCTGCTTCGGGCCGGATCAGGAACTCCCGCGCCGCGGCCAGGAACAGGTCGTTCTCCTCACTGGTCCCGATCGTCACGCGGACGCCGTCGCCGGCGAACGGGCGCACCACCAGCTTGCGGTCCAGCGCGTGCTCGGCGAACGGGACGGCCTGGTCACCGAGCGGCAGCCAGACGAAGTTCGCCTGCGTCTCCGGCACCCGGTACCCCGCCTCCAGCAGCGCGTCCCGCACCCGCGTCCGCTCGACGACGATGTCCTGGCAGCGGGCCAGGAGCTCGTCGGCCGCGTCGAGCGACGCCAGCGCGGCCACCTGGGCCAGCATGTTCACCGAGAAGGCCACGTACACCTGGCGAAGCGCGTCCGCGATCGGCTCGGGCGCCACCGCGTAGCCGACGCGAAGGCCCGCCAGGCCGTACGCCTTCGAGAACGTGCGCAGCACCATGACGTTCGACCGGCTGCGCGTGTACTCGACGCCGTCGGGCACCTCGGGGTCGGTGACGAACTCCTTGTACGCCTCGTCCAGCACGACCAGCACGTGCTCGGGCACCGCGGCCAGGAAGCGCTCGAGCTCCGCGCGGCGCACCGCCGTCCCGGTCGGGTTGTTCGGGTTGCAGACGAAGACCACGCGCGTCCGGTCGGTGATCGCCGCGAGCATCGCGTCGAGGTCGAGCTCCTGGCCCTCGGTGATCGGGACCTTCACCGAGACGGCGTTCGCGACCTGCGTGACGATCGGGTACGCCTCGAACGACCGCCAGCCGAAGATGACCTCGTCACCGGGCGCGCACACCGCCTGGATCGTCTGCTGGCACAGCGACACCGAGCCGCAGCCGATCGCGACGCGCTCCACCGGCACGTCCAGCTCGCGCGCCAGCCGCTCGCGCAACGCCTGCGAGCCGGTGTCCGGGTAGCGGTTGACCCCCGTCGCGGCCTCGGCGATCGCCCGCGCGACGCTCGGCAGCGCACCGCCGGGCACCTCGTTGCTCGCCAGCTTGATCGCGCCTTCGATCGTCCGGCCGGGGACGTATTTCGGCAACGATTCGAGATCGGCACGCGGGGACACGGACGGCATCTTCGGCGCTCCTGGAAATCGACGGGACGACCCCGTCACCGTATCTTTCCCGCCCGCCGCCCCGCGACTCCCTTCGAGCGGTTTCCCCACCGCGACCTGCGTCACCGGGCTTCCTCCCGTTCACCTCCAGGTGATTGAGTGAGGCAATGACGCCGACCTCCACCGTGGACTACCAGCGCACCGACGGCCGCACCCTGCGGCTGACCTTTTCGGAACCCGAGGGCGCGCTGCGCGGCGGCCTGGTGGTGCTGCACGAGGCCGACGGCGTCACCGACGGCGTGAAACTGCTGCTCGCCAGCCTGGCCACCGAAGGCTGGCTGACCGTCACCCCGCACCTGGAGAACGAGGAGCTCACCCAGCAGGACCTCCTGGAAGCGACCGACCGCACCCTCGCCTGGCTGGTCGAGCGGGGAGTCCAGGCCGACCTGCTCGGCGTGATGGGCTTCGACCTCGGCGGCACCGCGGCCCTCGTCGTCGCGTCGCACCGCCGGCTGGGTGCCGCGGTCAGCGTCGGCGGGCAGCAGGCCGCCGAACTGCCCGCGCTGGTCGAGATCGCCGGGCGGCTCACCAGCCCGTGGCTCGGCATGTACGGCGACGCCGGCGACGAGGCGGGCGGTGCCGACGTCGAGCGCCTGCGCGACGCCGCCGCGTCGGCCAAGGTCGCCACGAACGTCGTCCACTACCCGGGCGCGAACCACCGCTTCGACGCCGACCCGGGCGCGGCGGCGGAGGCCTGGCAGCGCACGCTCAACTGGTTCGACGCGCACCTGCGGTAAGTGTGGGCGGCACACACCTCGGACCGGGGTTCCGTGTCGGTTGCGACCACGGTGACTTCCGGATCCGAGGGATTAGGCTCGGAGCGTGACGCACACCGCCGACGCCCCCGAAGTGCTCTGGCGCCCCGAGCCGGGCCACGTTGCCGACACCAAGATCGAAGCTTTCCGCCGGTGGCTGCGCGCCGAGCGCGGCGTCGAGGTGGACGACTACCGCGCGCTGCACGAGTTCTCGGTCGAGCGCGGTCCGGACTTCTGGGCGGCGGTCGCGGACTTCCTCGGCGTCCGCTGGCACGACCAGCCCGGTGAGGTGCTCTCCGGTGGGATGCCGGACGCCGTCTGGTTCGAGGGCGGCACCCTGAACTACGCCGAGCACGCGCTCACCCCCGGCGTCGCGGGCGCCGCGAAGGGCGACGACGAGACGGCGGTGATCTTCCACCGCGAAGACGGCTTCGCGAGCCACCTGACGTACGGCCGGCTTCGCGCGCAGGTCGCCGCCGCCCGGGCCGCGTTCCTCGAACTCGGCGTCGGCAAGGGCGACCGGGTCGTCGCGCTGGCGCCGAACTGCCCGCAGACGCTGGTCGCCTTCCTCGCCGCCGCGAGCATCGGGGCGATCTGGTCGTCGTGCTCGCCGGACTTCGGCGTCCGCGCGGTCGCGGACCGGTTCGTGCAGATCGAGCCGAAGGTGCTCTTCGCGGTCAACGCCTACGCGTACAACGGCCGCCAGTTCGACATCCGGACGACGATCGCCGACCTCCAGGCGCAGCTGCCGTCGCTGGCCGCTACCGTGCTGGTCGAGTACGTCGGCGAAGGCCGCATGGACGGCGCTCTCGACTGGGACGAGCTGCTCGCGGAGCACGAAGGCGCGCCGCTGCTGTTCGAGCCGGTCGAGTTCGCGCACCCGCTGTGGGTGCTCTACTCCTCCGGCACCACCGGCCTGCCGAAGGGCATCGTGCACGGCCACGGCGGCATCACCCTCGAGCACCTCAAGGCGCTCGCGCTGCAGACCGACCTCGGGCCCTGCGACCGATTCTTCTGGTTCAGCACCACCGGCTGGATGATGTGGAACTTCCTCATCTCCGGCCTGCTGGTCGGCACCACGATCGTGCTGTACGACGGCAGCCCCGGCTTCCCGGACCTGAACGCGCTCTGGCACCTGGCCGAGCAGCACCGCGTCACCTACTTCGGGACGTCGGCGCCGTTCATCCAGAGCTGCCTGAAGGCCGGCATCAAGCCCGCCGAGCGCTACGACCTGACCGGGCTGCGCGCGCTGGGCTCCACCGGCGCGCCGCTGAGCGTCGAAGGCTTCCGGTGGATCGTGAACGAGGTCGGGCGCAACGTCCAGATCTGCTCCGTGTCCGGCGGCACCGACCTGTGCGCGGCGTTCGTCGCGTCGGCGCCCGACGTCCCGGTCTGGCTCGGCGAGCTGTCGTGCCCGGCGCTCGGGGCCGCGGTCAACGCCTTCGACGAAGCCGGCAACGCCGTCATCGAGGAGGTCGGCGAGCTGGTCATCACCAAGCCGATGCCCTCGATGCCGGTGTTCTTCTGGAACGACCCCGACGGCTCGCGGCTGCGGGAGGCCTACTTCGAGATGTACCCCGGGCTGTGGCGCCACGGGGACTGGATCCGCATCACGAACCGCGGCTCGGCGGTGATCTACGGCCGCAGCGACTCGACGCTCAACCGCGGCGGCGTCCGGATGGGCACGGCCGAGTTCTACCGGGTCGTCGAGGGCTACGACGAGATCGCGGATTCCCTGGTCGTGGACACCTCGGCGGCCGGGAACGAGGACGGGCAGCTGATCTGTTTCGTGGTGCTCGCCGGTGGCGTCGCGCTCGAAGACGTCGAACCGCGCCTGCGCAAGGAGCTGCGTAGCGCGCTGTCACCGCGCCATGTACCCGATCGGTTCGTCGTGGTTTCCGAGATTCCTCGTACCTTGAACGGTAAGAAGTGTGAGGTACCGGTGAAGAAAATCCTCGCCGGTGTGGCTCCCGACCGGGCCGTCAGCCGCGACGCGCTGGCCAACCCGGCGGCCCTGGCGCCGTTCGTGGAGCTCGCCGGGGGGTAGATGGGGGAAGCATGATCATCCACGGCGGGTTGTACGGGTGGTGACGGGGACACGCGCGCAGATCACCTGGAAGGTGGCGGGGGCCACCACCGTGGGGGTGATCACCTGGGTGACCCGGCTGGCGGGCCTGATGACCCTGGGCTCGATCCTGATCCCGGCCGGGCGGCGCAGCCTGCGCGGGCACCTGGCCGAGTGGCTGGAGCTGCCGCAGGAGGCCACCGTCGCGGCGGCGACCGTGGCGCTGGTCATGGGCGTGCTGCTGGTGCTGCTGGCCGCGGGGCTCCGGCGCCGCAAGCGCCGGGCCTGGCAGCTGGCGGTCGGCGCGACGGTGCTGCTGACCATGTCGCACCTCGGGCTCAAGCACGTCTTCGCGGCCGGCCTGGTGTCGGTGCTGCTGCTGGTGGGCCTGATCGCCAACCGGCGCTACTTCGTCGCGAAGCCGGACCCGGTCGTCGGGCGCTGGCGGGCGGTGCGTGTGTTCGTCCAGCTGACCCTGGCCGGGTTCGTGATCAACGTCATCCTGCTTTCCGTGGCGCCGCGCGCGGCCCTGGAACCGATGGGCTTCGGCGATCGGCTCGCCGAGTCGGCGCTCGCGCTGGTCGCCGCCAGCGGGCCCGCGGTGTTCCACCAGATGTGGCTGGAAGACTTGGTCACCGGGGTCGGGCTGCTGTTCGGCCTCGCCGCGGTCCTCGTGTCGGCGTACTTCCTGCTGCGCTCGGCCGAACCGGCGCCGCGGCTGACCGACGAGGAGGTCGCGCGGCTGCGCCGGCTGCTGGACGAGCACGGCGAGCGCGACTCCCTCGGCTACTTCGCGCTGCGGCGGGACAAGTTCGCGGTGTTTTCCAAGACGGGCAAGGCCGCGGTCACCTACCGCGTGATCGCCGGCGTCGCGCTGTGCTCGGCCGACCCGCTGGGTGACCACGAGGCCTGGCCGGGCGCGATCGAGGAGTACCTGGAGGTCTGCCGGCGGAACGGCTGGACCCCGGCGGCGATGGGCGTCTCCGAGCTCGGCGCGACCGTCTGGGCCCGCTTCGGCCTGGAGGTCCTGGAGATCGGCGACGAGGCGGTCGTCGACGCGGCCGGGTTCACCTTGGCCGGCCGCACGATGCGCGGCGTCCGCCAGGCGGCGGCTCGCACGAAGCGCGCGGGCTACAAGGTGCTGGTCCGCCGCGCCGAGGACCTGCGCCCGGGCGAGCTGGCCGAGCTGGAGGTCCTGGCCGCGAACTGGCGCGGCACGGACACCGAGCGCGGCTTCTCGATGGCGCTGGGTCGCATGGGCGACCCGGGGTCGGTCCTGGTGACGGCCGAGCAGGGCGGCCACGTCCGCGGCGTGCTCCAGTTCGTGCCGTGGGGCAAGACGGGCCTCTCGCTGGACGTCATGCGCCGCGACCGCACGGCCGACAACGGCGTCAACGAGCTGATGATCTCCGAACTCCTCCTGGCGGCCGCTCGCCACGGCTTCACCCAGGTCTCCCTGAACTTCGCGGCGTTCCGCGCGCTGATGGAGCAGGGCCAGCGCATCGGCGCCGGACCGGTCGCCCGCATGTCGGCGAAGGTCCTGCACTTCTTCTCGCGCTGGATCCAGATCGAGACGCTGTACCGCTTCAACGCGAAGTTCCAGCCGCGCTGGGTACCCCGGTACCTGGTTTACCCGGGCGTCCGCGAACTCCCGCGCGTCGGCATCGCCACGTTCGAGGCGGAAGGCCTGGGCGGCCGCTCTCCACGCCTGCTCAGACTCCTGCGGCGGGCGTAAGGGGGGTCCCGTTCGGGGGTGATCGAGGGGTGTGTAACCTATCTGAGCAGTGGTCGTTGGGCCCAGGAGGCTTCGCCTAGTCTGGTCTATGGCGCCGCACTGCTAATGCGGTTGGGGGTAACCCCCCCTCCCGGGTTCAAATCCCGGAGCCTCCGCTGGTACCCGGTTCGCCGGGTGCTAGGTTACAACTGAACACGCGCCCGTAGCTCAGCTGGATAGAGCATCTGACTACGGATCAGAAGGTCAGGGGTTCGAATCCCTTCGGGCGCACGTCTGGTTGAGACAGCAGTACAAGGAACCCCCTGGAAACAGGGGGTTCCTTGCTGTTTCAGGCCTGGGGTGCCGCCGTCAGAAGTTCTTCTTGGCCACCGTCCACGGGTACTTCGACGCGAGTCCGGACGGGTCCAGGATGTACGAGCGAGCCGTCGCGTTGCCGTTGAGGACCATGTCGAGGAACTGGACGACCGTCGTCATGCCGTCGGTCAGCTGGTTGCCGGTGATGAAGCCGACGTGCCCGGCCTGGGGGTGCACCGCCAGCACCGACGGCACGGTGGCCAGGTCGTAGTTGGCCCGGGTGTTGTCGTAGGCGATGTCGGACGGGCCGCCGGCCATGAACAGCGTCGGTGCGTGGAGGCGGGCGAGCTCGGCCCGGGAGTAGCCGAACGAGCCGTCGGCGAAGAAGCCGCTGTCCAGGGACACCGCGGCGGAGACCCGGCTGTCCTGCGCGGCGACCAGGGCTTCGAGGCCGCCGCACGAGTGGCCGGCGGTGGCCACCTTCGTCAGGTCGAGCCGCTGGGCCAGCGGTGCCCCGGAGCGGTTCTGCTCCCGCTCCGCCCACGTGATCGCGCCGGTCAGCAGGGACGGGATGGGGGAGCCGCTCGGCACGCCGTTGGCCGAGCCGTTCGCCGATCCCGTGTCCACCACGACGAAGCCCTTCGATGCGATGACCGTCAGCGCGCGGGTGACCTCGCTGTTGTCCGTGTGCGCACAGGCGCCGTTGCCGAACGCCAGCACCGGCATCCGTGCCCCCACTGCCTGCGGGTTCGACGGCCGGAACACGGTGTACCGGTTGTCGCCGTACGCGGCCTCCCGGGTGACCGGGAAGTTGTTGTTCACCGCGGGATTGCCCTCCTCCGGCGGGGTCGGCGTCGTGCCGTTGCACGCGACGCCGTTGAGCGTGAACGCCGACGGCGTGGCCGGGTTGCCGCCGGACGTGGCGTTGAACCCGAACGAGACCGTGCCGCCCGTGGCGACCGCGCCGTTCCACGCCGCGTTGGTCACCGACACCTGGGCGCCCGACTGGGTGGGCGTGCCGTTCCAGAGCTGGGTGATCCGCTCGTTGCCGGAGAACGTCCACCCCACCTGCCAGCCGGTCACCGGGCTGCCGAGGTTCGTGACCGTCACGGCGGCGCCGAACCCGCCTTGCCACTGGGAGCTGACCGTGTAGTCGACCCGGCAGCCGCCGGCGGCCTCCGCCGCGTCCGCGGCCGGGCCGGCCACCGCGGGCGCCGTCGTCACCGCCAAGGCCGCCACGAAGGCCGTCGTTCGCCGGGCACGGGAACCGGTTGCGCGCATGCTGATCTCCTCGTCGACGAGTGGCTGTCCGACTTGGGAGCGCTCCCATTCCCGGTTGGGACTGTGGACTGATTGCGGTACGCCCGTCAAGCAAAGTGTCTGGCAAAGTGCCGGTTTCACCCGGTCGGGCCAGTCGCGGTCCGTTCCGGATGCGGCCCGTGCCGGCTGCGCTGCGTTACTGGACTGGACCAGTGCGGCGACTGGACCGAGGGCTGGTCTTGACCACTGGCCACGCTCCGTGGTGACGCTTCCCTAATTGGTCTGGACCACGTAACGTTTGCGCAAACGGCGCAAAACACCGCCCTGGTCCCCGCCGGCGGTGTCGGTGTCCGCCGTCCCTGCACCTGGCTCAAGGGAGAGCGATGTCCAGAAAGAGATGGCACCTCCTCGGTCTTTTCACCGCGGTCGGCGCGATCGCGGTCGGCCTCGTCACCGTGCCGGCGAGCGCCGCCGGTGGCGTCGGCGCCGCCTTCACCAAGGGGTCCGACTGGGGCACCGGGTATGAAGGCAAGTACACGATCAACAACGGTTCCGGCTCGACGCTGCCGAGCTGGACGGTCGAGTTCGACCTGCCGTCCGGCGCGAAGATCGCGTCGCTGTGGGACGGCAGCTACACCGCGTCCGGGCAGCACGTCACCGTCAAGAACTCCTGGAACGGCAACGTCGGCAACGGCGGTAGCGCCAGCTTCGGCTTCAACGTCGCCTACTCCGGCAGCTACTCGGCCCCGGCGAACTGCAAGCTGAACGGCGGCTCCTGCGACGCCGGCGGCGGCACACCGACCACCACGCCGACCACCCCGACCCAGCCGACCACCACCCCGACGACGCCGACCACGCCCACCACCCCGACGACGACCACGCCGCCCCCGCCGGGTGGCCTGAAGAACGTCGGCTACTTCGTGCAGTGGGGCGTCTACGGGCGCAACTACCACGTCAAGAACATCGAGACCTCGGGCTCGGCGAGCAAGCTGACCCACATCAACTACGCGTTCGGCAACGTCAAGAACGGGCAGTGCACCGCGAACGACGACCCGTACGCCGACTACCAGAAGACCTACGACGCCGCGGGCAGCGTCGACGGTGTCGCCGACACCTGGGACCAGCCGGTCGCCGGCAACTTCAACCAGCTGCGCAAGCTGAAGAAGCTGCACCCGGGCCTCAAGGTGATCTGGTCGTTCGGCGGCTGGACCTACTCGGGCGGCTTCGGCCAGGCCTCGCAGAACGCGGCCGCGTTCGCGCAGTCCTGCTACAACCTGCTCAAGGACCCGCGCTGGGCGGACATCTGGGACGGCATCGACATCGACTGGGAGTACCCCAACGCGTGCGGCCTTTCCTGTGACACCAGCGGTGCCGCGGCCTACAAGAACCTGATGGCCGCGCTGCGGGCGAAGTTCGGCTCGTCGTTCCTCATCACCTCGGCGATCACCGCCGACGGCAGCAACGGCGGCAAGCTCGACGTCGCCGACTACGGCGGCGCCGCGCAGTACATCGACTGGTACAACGTGATGACGTACGACTACTTCGGCGCCTGGGCGGCGCAGGGTCCGACGGCCCCGCACTCGCCGCTGACGAACTTCAACGGCATCCCGACGCCGGGCTTCTACTCCGACGCGGCCATCCAGAAGCTGAAGAGCAAGGGCGTCCCGTCGAGCAAGCTGTTGCTGGGTATCGGCTTCTACGGCCGCGGCTGGACCGGCGTCACGCAGGACGCCCCGGGTGGCACCGCGACCGGCCCCGCGCCGGGCACCTACGAGCAGGGCATCGAGGACTACAAGGTCCTCAAGAACACCTGCCCGTCGACCGGCACCTTCGCCGGCACCGCCTACGCCAAGTGCGGCAGCAACTGGTGGAGCTACGACACCCCGGCGACCATCGGCGGCAAGATGTCCTACGCCAAGCAGCAGGGTCTCGGCGGTGCCTTCTTCTGGGAGCTGACCGGGGACACCACCGGCGGCGAGCTCATCACCGCGATGAAGAACGGCCTGTCATGACGCGCCGGTGGTTGCCCGCACTCGGGCTGGCGGCCGCGGCCGCCACGATCGGCGCGATGTTCGTGATCGCCCCGGCGAACGCGGCGGGCGGCGTGTCCGCGACCTTCGCGAAGGGCTCCGACTGGGGCACCGGGTACGAAGGCAAGTACACGATCGCCAACGGCTCGGGCTCGACGTTGCCGAGCTGGACGGTCGAGTTCGACCTGCCCAGCGGCGCGAAGATCTCCTCGCTGTGGGACGGCAGCTACACGGCGTCCGGCCAGCACGTCACGGTGAAGAACACGTGGAACGGCAACGTCGGCAACGGCGGTAGCGCCAGCTTCGGCTTCAACGTGACGTACTCCGGTTCGTACGTCGCGCCGTCGAACTGCAAGCTGAACGGGGGGTCGTGTGCCGCCGGGGGCACACCCCCCACGACCACGACGCCTCCTACGACGACGACCCCGCCGACGACGACCACCCCGCCCCCGCCGGGCGGCCGCGGTGCGCCGTACCTGTACATGGGCTGGGGCAGCCCGCCGAACCCGCAGACGGTGATGAACGCGACCGGGGTCAAGTGGTTCACCATGGCGTTCGTCAACGCCTCCGGTGGCTGCAACCCGGCGTGGGACAGCAGCCGGCCCCTGCAGGGCAGCGCGGACGCCACCGCGATCGCGCAGATCAAGGCGGCGGGCGGCCAGATCGTCCCGTCGTTCGGTGGCTGGAGCGGCAACAAGCTCGGGCCGAACTGCTCGACGCCGGCCGCGCTGGCCGGCGCCTACCAGCAGGTGATCAACGCCTACGGGCTGAAGGCGATCGACATCGACATCGAGAACTCCGACGAGTTCGAGAACGAGGCCGTGCAGGACCGCATCCTGAACGCGCTGAAGATCGTCAAGCAGAACAACCCGGGGATCCAGACGATCCTGACCTTCGGCACGTCGACGACCGGCCCGAACTACTACGGCAACCGGCTCATCGACCAGTCGAAGGCCCTGGGCGCGAACGTCGACGTGTTCACGATCATGCCGTTCGACTTCGGCGGCGGCGCGAACATGTACAACAGCACGGTGAGCGCGGCGAACGGCTTGCGCGACAAGCTGAAGTCGACGTTCGGGTGGAACGACGCCACGGCGTACGCCCACCTCGGCATCTCGGGCATGAACGGCCTGTCCGACCAGCAGGAGCTGACGGACCTGTCGACCTGGACCCAGATCACCAACTGGGCCAAGTCGAACAAGATCGCCCGCCTGGCGTTCTGGTCGGTCAACCGCGACCGGGGCTGCCCCGGCGGCGGCGTCCAGTCGGCGTGCAGCGGCATCGCCCAGAACGACTGGGACTTCACGAAGGTGACAGCGGGCTTCTGACGCCCTCGTGAGTGGTAAGGAGGGTTCTAACCCTCCTTACCACTCACGACATCCTTTTGACGGCCTCCCCGATCGCCTGGTCCAAAATGGACACACCCAGCGAGATCTCTTCTTCGGACGCCGTCAGCGGCGGCGCGATCCGGAACACCCCGCCCATCCCGGGCAGCTGCACGATGTTCATGTGCAGCCCGAGCTCCAGGCAGCGCTGGGTGACCCGCGCGCCCAGCTCGTCCGAGCTCCGCTTGGTCTCGCGGTCCACCACCAGCTCCAGCCCGGCCAGCAGGCCGCGGCCCCGGATGTCGCCGACGACCTCGTGGCGAGTCGCGATCTCCTGCAGGCCCCGGCGCAGCAACGCGCCCAGTGACAGGGCCCGCTCGTCGAGCCGGTCGCGGGTCAGCACGTCCAGCACGGTGTTGCCGACCGCCGCCGGGAGCGGATCCGAGACGTGCGTCGTGAAGAACAGGTACCCACGGTCGTGGGCCTCCTGCTCGATGGCTGCGCTGGTCAGCACGGCGGCGAGCGGGAGCCCGGCACCGAGCGTCTTCGACAGCGTCAGGATGTCCGGGACGACGCCGTCGCGCTCGAACGCGTACCAGTTTCCGGTCCGGCACAAGCCCGTCTGGGCTTCGTCGAGGACCAGCAGCATCCCGCGTTCACGGCACTTCTCGGCCAGCGCGGCGAAGTAGCCCGGCGGCGGCTCGATGATCCCGCCCGAGCTGAGGATCGGCTCGGCCAGGAACGCGGCCAGGCTGCCGACCGACTGCGCGTCGATCAACTCGAAGCCGAAGTCCAGCTGACGACGCCAGTCCAGCTCGCCGGCCGCGTCGGTGAAGTCCGGGCGGTAGGCGTTCGGCGCCGGGATGGCGAAGTTGCCGGGCGCGGCCGGTCCGTAGCCGCGCCGGCCCGCGCTGTACGTCGCGCTCGCCGCGGCCTGCGTCATGCCGTGCCAGGAGCGGGCGAACGAGACGATCTCGTGCTTGCCGGTGACCAGCTTGGCCATCCGGACGGCGGCCTCGTTCGATTCGGCGCCCGTGGTCAGCAGCAACGCCTTCTCGAGCGGCGCCGGCAGCGTGTCGGCCAGCCGTCGCGCCAGATCGACGACCGGGCGGCTCAGCATGCCGCTGAACAGGTGGTCGAGCTTGCGCACCTGCCGCTGGACGGTCTCGACGATCTCCGGGTGCGCGTGCCCGAGGATCGCGCTCATCTGGCCTGAGGTGAAGTCCAGGATCCGGCGGCCGTCCTCGGTGAAGACGAAACTGCCTTCGGCGTGGTCGATGATCTCGCGGGTGAAGGCGCCGCCGTAACGCACGAGGTGCCGGTCGACGTCACCCCAGAAGGTTTCAGCCATGGCTTCGACGGTAAGTCCGCGGCGAGCGACACGTCCATCTCACAATTCCGGGTTCCTTGTTCGGTTTTGCCGCACAATCGGCGGATGCTGAACCCGTGGCGCCTGCGCCTGCTGAGCCGGCTCGACACGCTGGGCACGGTCCGCGCGGTGGCGCAGGACGCGAACCTGAGCGCGTCGAGCGTGTCGCAGCAACTGGCCGTCCTCGAAGCGGAAACCCGCACCCAGCTGCTGGAACGCACCGGCCGCCGGGTCCGCCTCACGCCGGCGGGCCTGATGCTGGCCCGCCGGGCGCGGGTGATCCTCGACCACATGGACACGGTCGAGGCGGAACTGCGCAGCCTCGGCGACGAGCCGGCCGGCCTGGTCCGGCTCGGCGCGTTCCAGAGCGCGATCCACACCCTGGCCGTCCCGGCGGTGACCCGGCTGGCGCACCCGGACCTCGAGGTCCAGCTCCTGGAGCTGGAACCGCACGAAAGCATCCCGGCCCTGCGCGGCGGCGACGCCGACGTCATCATCACCACGACCGACTTCGTCGAGCTTCCGCTGGGCCCCGACCTCGACATCGTCCCGCTGGCCACGGACCCGATCGTGCTGGTGACCCCGCCGGACGCCCCTCGCGGCCCGGCGGTCCTGTCGGCCTACGCGGACGCGGCCTGGGCGCTGGACATGCCGCAGTCGTACATGGCGAACCTGACGCTGCGCCTGTGCCGCGAGTCGGGCTTCGAGCCGCGGGTGGTGTGCCGCTTCAGCAACTACCTGATGACGTTGCAACACGTCGAAGCCGGCTTGTCGATCGCCCTGCTGCCGGGCCTGGCGGTGGACGGCCGGTACCACGTGGCCACCCGCGAGCTGGCCACCCCGGTGACCCGCACGATCGTGGCGGCCACCCGCCGCGGATCCCCACCCCGCGCGGCGGTCAACGTGGTCCTCGAAGCCCTGCGGCAGCTGCCCGACCTGGCCGAGCGGGTCAGACTTCGGTCTTCTCCTTGACCGGCAGGGCCGGGCTCGCGCCCCAGGCCAGTTCGGTGACCACCCGCGCCGCGGCCGGGACCGCGGCCCGGACCGCCGCCGACAGGCCGAGGCCGCCGTCGACGCACGCCGGTTCGCAGCTCAGGACCAGGACCCGGCCCGCGTCGCCGCCCAGGAGCCGGAGGAGGCGGACGACCGCGTCGCCGGGGAGGTCGTGCGTGTCCGCCGCCGAGGCCAGGGACAGCGTGCCCGGTGCCTCGCCGTGCGGGGTGGCGTCGAGCAGGATCGTCGTGTCGTAGCCGCCGGTCAGGTCGTAGGCCAGGTGGACCGTGGCGATGTCGTAGTCGGCGATCTGCACCCACGGCGGCAGGCCCGCCCGGTCCAGTTCCCGGAGCACTTCGACACCGAAGCCGTCGTCGTGCAGGAAGACGTTGCCAATACTCGCGACCAGGACTCGTGGCCTCATTGCGCAACCTCCTGGGGTGCCCACCCAGGCTAGAACTGTGAAGTGGATCACACAATAGCTAGTGCTGGTGCTCCCGCTCGTCCTGCACGGTTTCGGCCCGCGCCAGCCACAGGTCGGCCTCGTGAGCCGCCCCGCGCGCCCGCAGCATGCGCGCCAGGCTGAGCATGCCCTGGACGTCGCCGGTCTCGGCGGCGCGGCGGAACCACAGCTCGGCCGCCGCCAGGTCCTCGCGGTGCTCGGCGAGGTGGCCGAGGTTCGTCAGGGCCGGGACGCTGCCGTGCTCGGCGGCCTTCCGGTACCACGCGGCGGCTTCGCCCTCGTCGCCGCGGTTGCGGGCCAGGACGCCGAGGTTGGTCATCGCCGCCGGGTCGCCGTGCTCGGCCGCCTCCAGGTACCAGTTCTCCGCCTCTTCGACGTCGCCGCGGCGGTGCAGCAGCAGCCCGAGGCGGGTGATCGCCTCGAGGTGGCCGCCCTTCGCGCCCTGGCGGTACCACGATTCGGCGTCGCCCGGCCGGCCCAGCCGCTCGGCCTGCCGGCCGAGCTGGCAGGTGGCCGCGAGGTCACCGGCCTGGACCGCGGACCGCCACCAGCGGCCGGCCTCGGCGGCCTGACCGCGGTCCCGCAGCACGAGACCCAAGTCGATCATCGCGCCGGTGAAGCCCGCCTCGGCGGCCTGCCGCAGCCACGACTCGGCCTCTTCGCCCTTGCCCTCTTCCCGCAGGATGCGGCCCAGCGCCGCCATCGAGGGCAGGTCGCCGGTCCGGGCCGCCTCGCCGTACCAGTGCCGGGCGTCTTCGCGCTTGCCGCGCCGCTCGCAGGACTTGGCCAGGTACTGCATCCCGTGCGGCTCGCCGGCCAGCGCGGCCTCGTGGTACCAGCGCTCGGCCTCCTCCTGGGCGCCGCGTTCGGCGAGGAGGTGGGCCAGCGCCGTCATCGAGACGCGGTCGCCGCCCATCGCGGCCTTGCGGTACCACGACTCGGCCTCGGCCGGCTCTCCGCGCTCGCGCATCGCCTGGCCCATCCGGGCCATGGCGACGACGTTGCCGCCCTCGGCGGCTTTGCGCTGGAAGAACTCGTCGAACTTCTTGAGCCGGCCGGGCATCGGCTGCTCCCTCCGGATGGGTCCTGCTCCGGTAGTCGCAGAAGATCGGCTCCGTGTGACAGCTCCGCCGTGGGTGGGCGACGTCACATTCGCGCCAGGTCGTCGTGTCGGCGCGGTTGTCCTGCGCCGGCAGAGGTGAGACTACGCCGCGCGACCGCGCAGGTGAGAGGAGAAAATCGTGGCGGCCCGGGGTTTTCGGCTGAGCGTGACGCAGCGAACTCTGCTGGTAATCGCGATTCTGGCCGTCGCGCTCTTCGGGTACTGGGCGACGAGAGGCGCGGGCGCGGCCCCGCCGACCTCGGATGCGCCGGTGCCGGTCAGTGCGGCCGATGCGCAGAAGCAGCTCGGCGAGCTGACCATCGCCGCGCGGACGTCCATGGACGGCTATTCGCGGGAGAAGTTCCCGCACTGGGACAGCCAGGGGTCAGGCTGTGACACCCGCGAAGTCGTCCTCAAGCGCGACGGCAAGGACGTCAAGACCGACAAGGACTGCAAGGCGCTGTCCGGCACCTGGACCAGCGTCTACGACGACGAGACCTGGACCAAGGCGACCGACCTCGACATCGACCACATGGTCCCGCTCGGACAGGCGTGGGCGAGCGGCGCGAAGTCGTGGACGACCGAGAAGCGCGAGCAGTTCGCCAACGACCTGACCCGGCCGCAGCTGTTCGCCGTCACCGACAACGTCAACCAGCAGAAGAGCGACAAGGCGCCCGACCAGTGGAAGCCGCCGCTGGTGGCTTTCTGGTGCACCTACGCGACGGATTGGATCGTCGTGAAGCACTACTACGGGCTGACCATCACGCAGGCCGAGAAGACCGCCTTGACCGACATGCTGCGCCGCTGCTGAGCTGGGCCGCGTGACGACTTTCGCGCTGATCCACGGAGGCGGCGGCAGCGGCTGGGACTTCCACCTGCTCATCCCGGAGCTCGAGGCCCGCGGGCACGACGCCGTTGCCCCCGACCTGCCGATCACCGACCGCGCGGCCGGGCTGGCCGAGTTCACCGAGACGGTCCTGGCCGCGCTGGGCGACCGCACGGACGTCGCCGTCGTCGGCCATTCGTACGGCGGGTTCACCGCGCCGCTGGTCGCCGCGAAGGTCCGGGCGCGGCTGCTGGTGTACCTGGCCGGGATGGTCCCGGCGCCGGGGGAGCAGCCCGGGCAGTGGTGGGGCAACACCGGTTTCGAGTCGCCGAAGGGCCTGACCGAAACCGAGCAGTTCTTCAACGGCGTCCCGGCGGAACTGGCCGAGGCGTGCCAGGCGCACGGGCGCGAGCAGGTCAGCAAGGAGTGGGACGAGCCGTGGCCGCTCCCGGCCCACCCGGACGTGCCGACCCGGGTGCTGCTGGCCCGCGACGACCGGTTCTTCGTCCCGGACTTCCAGCGGCGGGTGGCCCGCGAGCGCCTCGGCATCGAGCCGGACGAGCTCGACGGCCCGCACTGCGTACCGCTCAGCCACCCCGGTCCACTGGCCGACCGCCTGGTGAGCTACCTCTGATTGCGCCGATCGGCGCTTAAAGGTCTAGACCTATTGACTGTGTGGTCCAGGCCACTTACGGTCTGGACCAGCGGCGAACCCGCTCGCGTCACCTCCACCCGGTCCCCACCACGGAGGTTCCATGCGTCTCGCGCACGTCCTCGCCCTGACGGCCCTCGCCGCCGGCAGCCTCCTCGTCGCCCCTTCCGCCGAAGCCGCGACCCTGCCCGCGTGCCAGCACTTCTATTCCGGCCCGATCCCCGACCGCCCGGTCACCGGCGGGCACGGCCCCGGCACGCTCGTCGGCGCCGTCGACGTCGGCAACCGGCTGCCCGCGCCCGGCTCGGTCAGCGGGGGACTGGGCAGCGACGGCAGGGTCACCTTCACGTTCGCCCGGGTCGCCGGCGCGAAGGCCTACCGGGCTTTCCGCAACGGTCAAGCCCTGCAGTGGATCAGCGACTGGGGCCAGCCGACGCTCACCGTCACCGACGCGAGTCCCTGCCAGAACGCGAACTACCAGCTCTACGCGATGACGGCGGAGGACAACTCTCCGGGCTCGCTCGGCCAGATCTCCACCGCCTACCGCCTCGACGGCGCGAACCGGCTCGCCGCCTACCGGATCCCGGCCGGCACCACGCTGAACTACCGCGTCACGGCGTACAACGACGTCGCCCAGACCGCCCTCGGCTACCAGGCCGGTCCGGGCTTCTGCGCCGTCGACGCCCGGATCGTCCCGTGGGGCACCCGGTTCTCCGTGCCCGGCTACGGCGAGTGCTACGCGGCCGACATCGGGAGCTGGATCAAGGACGACATCGTCGACGTCTGGCTGCCCGGGTCCCAGGCCGACGCCTGGGGCATCCAACGGCTGACCCTCACCGTGCGGTAGACCACCTGACCGCCGAAAGGCCGTGACGGCCTCCTTGCCGACGTCCCCCATCTGCCCCGGCAAGGAGGCTTTCACGGGTTTACCAGCGGTCGAGGTGCAGGACCTCTTCGAGGGGCTGGCGCGCCGCCGGCTTGAACGTCTCGCCCGTGTAGAACGCCGTCGGGATCAACGCCGCCTGGTGGACGTTCTTCGGCAGCTCCAGCACCTCGGCCGCCTCCTGCTCGTACTTCAGGTGCAGCGTCGTCCACGCCGTCCCGAGCGTCACCGAGCGGGCCGCCAGCATGTAGTTCCACACCGCCGGCAGCAGGGACGCCCACAGCCCCGCCTGGTTGCCGGCCGGCAGTTCCGACGACGGCGTTTCCAGGCAGGGGACGACCAGCACCGGGACGTCGCCCATCCGGTCGGCCAGGTAGGCGACGCTGTCGCCGACCCGCTGCTGGACCGCGGCCCGCGCCGGGTCGTCCGCGAACAGCTTGCCCGCGGCGTTCGGCGACTCGAGGTACTCGTGGCACGCCCGGCGGTAGATCTCGCCGAGCGCCGCCCGCCGGCCGGCGTCGGTGACGACCAGCCACTGCCACCGCTGGGTGTTCGAGCCGCTCGGCGCCTGGAGCGCGACCTGCACGCAGTGCTTGACCAGGTCGAGCGGCACCGGGCGCTCGAGGTCGAGGCGCTTGCGGACGGTCCTGGTCGTGGTCAGCAGCTCTTCGGGCGTCATCATCGGCCCATCATGCCGGGCTCACCAGCGATCGTGCACCAGCGGCCGGATGAGCTCGTCGTAGGTTTCGCGCACGCCCGCCTGCGCCTCGGAGGACAACGACTGCAGCGATGCCGCCGCGGTGTTCGCCTCCGCCTGCCCGGCGTTGCGGGCGCCCGGGATGACCGTGCTGACGCCCGGCTGGTCGATGATCCAGCGCAGCGCGAACTGGGCGAGCGTCTGGCCGGACGGCACGAGCCCGCGCAGCCGTTCGACGGCCTCCAGGCCCACCTCGTAGGGCACGCCGGAGAACGTCTCGCCGACGTCGAAGGCGTCGCCGTGGCGGTTGTAGTTGCGGTGGTCGTTCTCGGCGAACGTCGTCTGCGCGGTGTAGCGGCCGGACAGCAGGCCGGACGCCAGCGGCACGCGCGCGATGATGCCGGCGCCCGCCTCCGCCGCCGCGGGCAGCACCCGCTCCAGGGGCTTGAGCCGAAGGCAGTTGAGGATGATCTGGACGGACGCCACGTTCGGCCGGGCCAGCGCGGTCAGCGCCTCTTCGCAGGTCTCGACGCTGACGCCGTACGCCTTGATGCGGCCCTCGTCGACCATCGCGTCGAGGGCGTCGTACACCGCGTCGGAGGAGTACACCGGCGTCGGCGGGCAGTGCAGCTGGACCAGGTCGAGCGTGTCGACGCCGAGGTTGCGGCGCGACCGGTCGTTCCACTCGCGGAAGTTGGCGGCGACGTAGTTCTCCGGCACCTGCTCGACCCGGCGGCCCATCTTGGTGGCCACGAAGATGCCCCCGCGCTCGGCGAGGAACCGGCCGACCAGCCGCTCGCTGCGGCCGTCGCCGTAGACGTCGGCGGTGTCGAAGAAGGTGACACCGTTGTCGGCGGCCGCGTGCAGCACGGCCAGCGCGTCGTTCTCGTCGACCTCGCCCCAGTCCGCCCCGAGCTGCCAGCAGCCGAGCCCGACGACGGACACCTCACGGCCCAGGCGGGCGATCTTCCGGTTCTCCATGCCGCGATCCAAGCACACGACCGGCGCCTATGATCGGCCGTCATGGCCATGACTGCGGGTCCGGAAGGACTGGGGACCCGGATGCGTCACGTCCTCGAGGTCCTCGACGGCGACATCGCGAAGTTCCTCGCCGACATCGGCCTCGACGACTACCGGCCGCGGTACTCGCCGGTGGTGCGGGCGCTGCTCGCGCGCGGCCCGCTGGCCATCCGCGACCTCGCCGGGGAGATGCGCGTGACGCACTCGGCGGCCAGCCAGACCGTCGCGCAGATGAGCCGGGCCGGGTTCGTCAGCCTGGAGCCGGGCGCCGACGCCCGCCAGCGGATCGTGTCGCTCACGCCGCGGACGCGCGAGCTGTTGCCGCTGATCGAGGCGGAGTGGACGGCGACCACCGAGGCCACGGAGGCGCTGGAAGCCGAGTTGCCGTACTCGCTGCGGGCCCTGCTGGACGCGCTCACCGCGGCCCTGGAGCGCAAGCCGTTCCGGGAGCGGATCGGGGAGACCGACGCCGCGCGCGAACTGCGCTGATCAGGCGTCCGGCAGCGCGAACACGGCCCAGACGTACTTGCCGCCGGGGCAGCGTTCGAAGCCCCAGTCCAGCGACAGCGCCTGGACCAGGACGAGCCCCCGGCTGCGCGCCTCGGCCGGGGACGGCGCGCGCAGCTCGGGCAGCATCCGGCCGGTGTCGTGCACCCGCAGCGTCAGCCGGCCGCCGGCGTACTCCAGCTCGAGCCGCTGGGGCCGGTCACCGTGCTCGAAGGCGTTGGTGACCAGCTCCGACGTCGCCAGCAGGACGTCTTCGAGCTGCTGCTCCCGCACGCCGAGGCGCAGCAGCGCCGTCCGGACCTCGTGCCGGGCCAGTGCCGGAGCCGTGACGTCGGCCGGGAGGAGCACCCTCAGCGAGGCGGCCGCCGCGGCGGAACGCTGCGGCATTCTCGACGTCGTCATCCGGTCCCCCTCCCAGTGAGTTCGGTACCGCCCGCCAAGTACCCAAGTGGCGGATGGGCTAATCAGGTGCCGTCGGCCAGCTCGGATTCGTCCAGGCCGGACCGCAGTTTCTTCAGCGTCGCGGCCAGTAGCCGCGACACCTGCATCTGGGACACCCCGACACGGCGCGCGATGTCCGACTGGCTCATCCCCGAGCCGAACCGCAGCGCGACGATCTTGCGCTCCCGCTCCGGCAGGCTCTCCAGCATCGGGCGCAGCGCCTCGCGCAGCTCGGCCTGGCCGAGCTCGGCGTCCGGCGCCCCGAAGCGCGTGTGCGCCGCGTTCTCCAGCAGGTGGTCCAGCGACGCGCCGTACCGGCCCTGACCGGCGCGGAGTCCCTCGTAGACGTCCTCGATGGGCACCCCGAGCCGCGCGGCGATCTCACTCGGCTTCGGCGCGCGCGAGAGCTGCACGGTGAGCTCCTCGCGCGCCGCGGAGATGTTCGCGTTCAGCTCCTTGAGCCGCCGCGGCACCCGCACCGACCAGCTGTTGTCCCGGAAGTGGTGCCGCAGCTCCCCGGAGATCGTGGGGACGGCGAACGCGAGGAAGTCCGTTCCCTGTTCGGGGTCGAACCGGTCGACGGCGTGGATCAGCCCGACCGTGGCGATCTGGATCAGGTCCTCCATCGCCTCGTCCCGGTTGCGGAACTTCCGGGCCAGGTTCCGCGCCAGCTCCAGGTGCGCGCGCACGAGGGTGTCGCGGATGCGCTCGCGCTCCGGCGAGCCCGCCGCCGCGGCGGCGAGTTGGCGGAACAGCGCGCCGACGTCGAGGTCGCCCTCGCTGCTCCCGGCGGGATCGCTCACGAGTCCGCCGCCTGGCTCTCCCGGACGAGGTCCACTCGCGACAGGTAGCCGCCGTTCTCCGGCGTGATCGTGCGCTCGGCCGACGTCGCGAGCGCGGTCAGCAGCTGCCACGACAGGCCGGCGTCGTCCTCGTGGTCGGCGCTGTCGGCCAGTACCGACACCGAGACCTCGATGCGCGGCCCGTTCCAGGAGAAGACGCAGGTCAGCCGGCCGTCCGAACTGGCGGGGAGCAGCAACGAGCACGCCTCGTCCACCGCCATCCGGAGGTCCTCGACGGCGTCGAGGTCGAAGTCCTGGCGCATCGCGATGTCGGCCACGATGGTCCGCAGCGTGGGCACGACGTGCGGGATCGCGGCCGTCCGCACCTCGATGACCTGCGCGCCTTCCGGGACGAGCGGGGCGTTGTCCTCCACGTTTGTTCCTTTCTCCGCACTCGCGCTGCCGGGGATCGGCGGTCTCTGCCACGCCCGGTCAGCGAGATGCCCGTGGGGTGAGCAAACCAAACCCGGGTTTGATCCGCTCCACCGGCGGGCATGTAGCGGTCGACACGGGAGATCCTGGGAAAGGCGGGGACGACATGGCTGACGTGAGCCGGCTGCCCAACGTGGTTGCTGAAGAGTGGGAATGGCAGCTGCGCGGCTCCTGCCGGGGTGCGGACAGCAGCCTGTTCTTCCACACGGACAACGAGCGGGGCTCGGCGCGGGAGCGGCGGGAGTCGCGCGCCAAGGCCATCTGCCAGACCTGCCCGGTCCTGGCCCAGTGCCGCACGCACGCGATGACCGTACAGGAGCCGTATGGCATCTGGGGCGGCCTCGGCGAGATCGAACGGCGGCAGTTGTTCCTGCGCCAGCGCAGGGCGGCGCGGAAGGCCGTCGGTGCGCACTGAGCAGAGCGCTGAGCAGGCAGGATTTGATCGCCGGTGAGCAGTACACGCGAAAGGGCGGCGGCCGTGGCGGGTGCGGTCGCTTCCTGGGTTAGGGTTGGCCCCGGAGTTGCCTTGACCGTGCCAGGCGCGAGCTTTGGAAAGGCACGGTGACACGGTTGCCGCTTGAGACAACAGGCGCGTACCCGGCGCAGGAGCAGCGCCTGACGAGGAGAAACTGCATGCCCGCAGCCGACCAGAACGCCACCCCGCCCGGGTTCGGCATCACGCTGGACACCGACGCGACGGAACCCCGGGTGGTGGTCACCGGCGAGCTCGACCTGCTGACCAGCCCGCAGCTGCAGGAGGCCCTGGCGGGGCTGATCGCGGACAAGCGCGCGCAGCGGGTCGTGGCCGATCTGACCGGGGTGACCTTCTTCGATTCCTCAGCGCTGAACGTGGTGCTCCGCGCACAACGCCAGGCCGGCGAGCAGGATGTCGAACTCGCGGTCGTCCCGAGCCCCGCGGTGAGCCGCGTGATCGAGCTCACCGGCGTGGCCGAACACCTGAGCGTGTCGGAAGACCCCCAAGCCTGACCGCCCGCTACGGTTCCGCGGACTGATTTCGTTCGCGGACCTGGGGGCGGCACGATGATGGGGCGGACGCACGCCCTGACCGGCTGGTGCGCGGGCTTGGCCCTGGCGCCCGCGGTGGGGGCGGGTTCGGTGCACCAGGCGGTCGTCTTCGCGGCGACCACGGCGGGGTTCGCCCTGCTGCCCGACCTCGACCACCCCGGGGCGAGCGCGTCCCGCCTCCTCGGCTGGCTGACGGGCGCGTTGTCCTGGGTGCTGCGCCGCGTCTCGGCGGGCTTCTACGCGCTGACGAAGGGCCCGCGGGACGAGAAGGTCTCCGGCAAGCACCGCCACCTGTCCCACACGGTCCTGTTCGCGGCTGGCCTCGGCCTGCTGACGTCGTGGGGCACGACGGAAGGCGGCCCGTGGGCGGTCGTCGGCGTGGTCGTCTTCGGCCTGATGCTGGCCGAAGGCGCCCTGGGCGACTGGCTCCTGCCGGTGAGCGGAGCGGCGGTGGCGTGGTGGTTCTTCACGGCCCCGCCCGATCGGGCGGGTGAACTGGAGTCCATTTCGGGCTGGCTCGGGATCGCGGTGGCGGCCGGGTGCCTGACCCACTGCCTGGGCGACGCCCTGACCGAGGCCGGGTGCCCGTTCCTGTTCCCGATCCCCATCGCGGGCGAGACGTGGTACGAGATCCGGCCGCCGCGGGTGCTGCGCTTCCGGACCGGCAAGAAGGTCGAGAAGCGGCTCATCTTTCCGGTGTTCGCGCTGCTCGGGGTGCTGCTGGTGCCCGGCGTGTGGGAGCACACGGTGAGCACGTTCGAGCGGCTGTTCATCCCGCCGACGAGCCAGCGGGCGACCACGCCTTGAACCGTTCCGCCGCGGCGGCGGTGTCGGTGTAGTCGCGGGAGCGGGCGATCCGCCCGTCCCGGACGGTGAGGACCATGACGTAGGAGACGGCGAAGGCCGTGCCGCGGACTTCCTGGTGCAGGTCGAACTCGGCGACCAGGGTGCCGGGGTCGTTCGTCTCGTGGACCACGACGTTCTCGGCCTTGGTGATCCGCCGCGACTCGGCGGCGGCGCGAAAACGGCGGCGCAGCTCTTCGCGGCCCTCGGTCACGCGAGGCACGCCCGGGAGGGTGAACGGCATCTCGAGGACGACGTCTTCGGCGTACAGGTCGGCGAGGTCGTCCCAGCGGTTCTCCACCGAGGCGGCGAGGAACCGGTCGAACACCGCCCGCGTGAGCTTCGAAGCGGCCGAAACGTTCGGGTAGTCGCGGTAGGACGTGATTTCGCCGTCCGCGACCGTCACGATCCCGACCGAGGACGGGAACTCCACACCGGGGCCCGAGACGACCACTTCCACCACGAACCCCGACTCCGAGAGGGTGGTCGTGACCTGCGCTCCCGTCAGGCCGGCCGCCCGGGCCCGGGTGCCGCCGTCGGTCAACGTCGACACCACGGCCTCGCGTCCTTCGATCCGCTGTCCCCGGAACGGCACTTCGAACACCGCGTCGGCGGCGATCAGGGAAGCGAACCGGGAGGCGTCGAAGGTGGCCATCCCCTCGCGGACCAGGGCGGCGATTTCGGGGGTGGTCTGCGGCATCGGAATTCTCCTGCCAAACTGGGCGTTGAATCGGAACGGTGGGCCCGCTTAGGACGATACGGAGCGATCGTTCCGGTTGTCAACGAGGAGAACTGATGGAGAAGATGCGCGCCGACGCCCGGCGCAACCGGGCCAAGGTGCTGGCCGCCGCC
The DNA here is from genome assembly GCF_053605405.1 of Amycolatopsis sp. NPDC003861. Classification (NCBI taxonomy): domain Bacteria; kingdom Bacillati; phylum Actinomycetota; class Actinomycetes; order Pseudonocardiales; family Pseudonocardiaceae; genus Amycolatopsis; species Amycolatopsis sp. NPDC003861. Next base: position 104,012 of record NZ_JBSGJD010000002.1, on the reverse strand, counting down.
GAGGAGGCCTTCGCGCTGGACGGCCTCGCCGTGCCGCTCGACGACATCGCGCGGCTCGCGGGCGTCGGGGCCGGGACCGTCTACCGGCACTTCCCCAGCAAGGAAGCCCTGTTCCAGGCCGTGGTCCTCGAACGGATCCAGCAGTTCGCCGAGGAAGCCCGCGCGCTCGCCACTGCGGAGGACCCCGGCGAGGTCTTCGTCGACTACTTCGTCCGGGTGATCAAGCAGGCGTCCCTCAACCGGGCGATCTGCGACGCCTTGGCCGAGGCCGGCGGCCACGCCTTCAAGGCCGGCGCGGGCGAGGAGTTCCGCGCCGCGCTGGCCGAGCTGCTCGCCCGGGCGCAGGCGAGCGGCACCATCCGCCCCGACATCGACGGCGACGACCTGCGGGCGCTCATCGTCGGTTGCCTCGCCGTCGAGCGGTACGCCCCGGGCAGCGCGCACCTGGTCCGGGTGGTCGTCGACGGCCTGCAAGCCGTGCAGGCCGGGAAATCTCCGGGGTGCGCATCGGGTAACACGACGTAAGATCAACGCGAGTTAGTCCTCGTACCTGCGCTGCGCGTGGCGAGGGGGTGCCCGGATGAGCGGCCGACCTACCTGGGGCTCCGCCGCGGTCACGGGGCTCGCCGGGTTCGCCACCGGCTTGCTGGTCGCCGCGCTGCTCATCGCCGGGCGGAGCACGCCTCGCACCGTCGACACCATCACGCCGCCGACCAAGACCGTTGCCGCGGTTCCCGTCACCGTCACCACCTCCGCGCCGCCGTCCACGGTCACGTCCGTGGAGATCTCTCCGCCGACGACCACCACCAGCTTCGTCGAGGTCACTGTGGAGCCGACGCCCTCGGCCACCCCCACCTCGCAGACGCCCGTGTTGCCGTTCACCAGCGGATGGCGCGACTGAGGATGCAACCCGGCGGCCGCCGGTTCCGTCTGGTCGGCATGCGTTACGCACTGGGGTTCGCGATGCTCCTGACGGCGGGTTGTGCCGGGCCGGAGCTCGCCTGCACGGCCATCGGCGTCCCGATCGGCATCAGCCTGTCTGTCCCGGCCCCCAACGGCATCGCGAAAGCCGCCCTCGAAGCCTGCTGGCGCGGCCAGTGCCTGACGCGCGACCTCGGTCTTTACCCCGAGACGTCGGCGGGCGCGACGACCTGCACCGGCACCGGCCCGGACAGCTCGTGCGGCACGTCGATGGTCCCGACCGGCGGGCTCCACGGCTTCGCGGACCTCCCCGGCCTGCCCGCCGAACCGGTCCGGGTCACCGTCCGGTTCGACGACGGGAAACCGCACACCATCGAGGTGACGCCGGCCTTCGTCGAGGCGAACGGGCCCGGCTGCGGGAAGGGCGGCCCGCAGGCGCAGCTCGTGGCCGGTCCCGACCACGAGCTGCGGGTGCGTTAGCCGACGTCCCGGCGCTTCCAGCCGGTCAGCCCGGCGACCAGCGCGACGACGGCCACCGCCACCAGCCACACCAGCGGCGTCGCGGTGAACTCCTGGCCCGGGATCTTCGGCGGGTGCTGGAACGGCGAGACGTCCAGCACCACCTGCGGCAGGTTGACGATCGGGCCGAACAGGCTCAGCAGCAGCGCCAGCGCCCCGACCGCCCACGCCGCCGCCGAGAAGCCCGGCAGCAGCCCGAAGATCGTCACCGCGAGCGCGACCACCACCCAGGCCGCGGGCAGCTGGACGAGCATCCCGGACAGGGTGTCCGCGAGCGAGCCGCCGACGTCGCCGGTGCGCAGCCCGTTCGCCAGGCCCATGAACACCCCGCCGGACAGCAGCAGCGCCGCCGTGCCGAAGAAGGCGAACACCAGGTGGCCGCCCGCCCAGCGCAGCTTCCCGACGCTGGTGGCCAGCACCGGTTCGAGCCGGATCGCGGTCTCCTCGCCGCGCATCCGCAGCACCGCCTGGACGCCGTAGAGCGACGCGACCATGGCGAACATCCCGGCCATCGCGGCGAGGAACGCCTGCGTCAGCGCGTGGCTGCCGCCGAGCCGCTCGAAGATCTGCTGCGCCTGCGGGCTCGAGCCGACCAGGTCGCCGATGCCGCTGGCGATCGAGCCGAACACCGCGCCGACCACGGCCGTGCCGATGAGCCAGCCCAGCAGCGGACCCCGGTGCAGCCGCCAGGCGAGGGCGAGCGGGGAGCGCAGGCTCGCCGCGGCGCGGGCCGGACCCGGGCGGGGCGGCAGGATGCCGACGCCGACGTCGCGGCGGGGCAGCAGCCAGTACCCGGCCGCGCCGACGACCAGCGCGAACCCCACCGGCAGCAGGAGCACCCACCAGCGTTCCCCGGCGAACGCCCGCACCTGCTGCACCCAGCCGATCGGCGACAGCCAGGACAGCCAGCGGGCGTCCACAGTGGAATCCCCGGCGCCGCGGAGCAGGAACGCGGCGCCGACCACGGCGGTCCCGATGCCGTTGGCGGTCCGGGAGTACTCGGCCAGCTGGACGGCGACCGCCGCGACGGCCGTGAACACCAGCCCGGCCAGGGCTTCCGCCGCGCCGAAGGCGAGCGAACCGGCCGCGGGCAGGCCGGCGCCGATCAGCGTGACCGCCTGGATCAGCCCGGTCAGCACGCTCGCGCCGCCGGCCACCACCAGTGCCGTCGTCAGCGCCGCGTACCGGCCGACCACCGCGGACGCGAGCAGTTCCGCGCGCCCGGTGTCCTCCTCGGCGCGGGTGTGCCGGGTGACCGTGAAGACGACCATCAGCCCGGTGAGCAGCGCCAGGAACCCGCACATGCGCCAGGCGATGAACCCGCCGGCCGTGGTCAGGTCGAAGGGCGGGCCGTAGAGCAGCGCGTAGGACGGGTTGGCGTTCGCGCCCGCCTGCAGGGCGAGCCGGTCGGCGACGGTCGGGTAGAACTGCGCGAACGTGTTGACCGTGCTCGCCGGGACGACGCTGAGCAGGACGATCCAGATCGGCAGGACCACGCGGTCGCGGCGCAGTGCGAGCCGGGTGAGGTGCCCGGTGCCGGCCAGTTCGTGCGCGGGCGCCACCGCGGCTTCGGGGCGGGTGAGCGTCGCGGTCATTTCGCACCCGCTTCGGTCGTGTAGTGGCGCAGGAACAGTTCCTCCAGCGTCGGCGGCTGGCTGACCAGGCTCCGGACGCCGACCTCGGTGAGCTGCCGGAGAGCTTCGTCGAGCGAGCGCGTCTCGACGTCGAAGCGGACGCGGTTGCCTTCGACCTTGAGGTCGTGGATGTCGGCCAGCTCGGTGAGCCCGTTCGGCGGCCCGGCGAGCTCGGCGGTGATCGACGTCCGGGTCAGGTGCCGCAGCTCGGCGAGCGTGCCCGACTCGACCGTGCGGCCGTTGCGGATGATGCTGACCTTGTCGCACAGCGCCTCGACCTCGGCGAGGATGTGGCTGGAGAGCAGCACGGTCCGGCCCTGCTCGCGCTCCTCCTGGATGGCGTCCTGGAAGGTCGCCTCCATCAGCGGGTCGAGGCCGGACGTCGGCTCGTCGAGGATCAGCAGGTCCACGCGGGAGGCGAGGGCGGCGACGATGGCGACCTTCTGCCGGTTGCCCTTCGAGTACGTCCGCCCCTTCTTCTTCGGGTCGAGGTCGAAGCGCTCGATGAGGTCCGCGCGGCGCTTCTCGTCCAGGCCGCCGCGCAGGCGCCCGAGCAGGTCGATCACCTCGCCGCCGGAGAGGTTGGGCCAGAGGTTGACGTCGCCGGGCACGTAGGCCAGGCGGCGGTGCAGGCTCGCGGCGTCCTTCCAGGGGTCGCCGCCGAGCAGCCGGACGTCCCCCGAGTCCGCGTGGAGCAGGCCGAGCAGCACCCGGACGGTGGTCGACTTCCCCGCGCCGTTGGGGCCGAGGAAGCCGTGCACCTCCCCAGCGGGTACCTGCAGGTCCAGGCCGTCGAGGGCCTTGGTCCGGCCGAACGACTTGTGCAGGCCGGTGACCGAAATGGCGTTTTCCATGGTTCGGAAGCTACACTCGCTTCACGAAGTTGTGAAGTTAAGAAAATATCTAGATCGAGTGATCATGGGGGACGGGTACGGAAGGATGGGCCGATGACGACGCCTGAAGTGCAGCGAGATGAAGACGCCGTCCGCCGGTACGTCGAGAGCCTCGGGCTCGTGCTGTCGCAGATCGGGATGCAACGCATGCCGGCGCGGGTGTTCGCCGCGCTGATGACCACCGACGAGGGCCGGCTGACCGCCGCCGACCTGGCCGCCCAGCTGTCGGTCAGCCCGGCCGCGGTGTCCGGCGCGGTCCGCTACCTCGAGCAGATCGGCCTGGTCGCCAAGGAGCGCGAGCCCGGCGAGCGCCGTGACCACTACCGCCTCTACGACGACCTCTGGTACGCCACGTTCATGAAGCGCGACCGCATGATCATCATGTGGCGAGACGCGGCCGAGAACGGCATCGACGCCCTCGGCGAGGACACCCCGTCGGGCAAGCGGCTCGCCGAGATGCGGGACTTCCTGTCGTTCATGCTCGAGGAGCTCAACAACATGTACGAGCGCTGGCACAAGATGCGCGAGGAGAAGAACGCCTGATCGCGCCGGGTCGCCACGCACCGGAGCATGACTTTGGCCGAGCCAGCTGGCAGGGTGGTCTGATCCACTCCAGCCACCATCCGGCGGCAGCCGCTACAACGCGGCGAGCAACGTGTCCGCCAGCCGCTCGGCGAAGTCGGCGGGCTCGCGCTCTTCGAACGTGGCCAGGAACGCCTGCTGGAAGCAGGCCCCCAGCAGGAGGGCCGCGGCCGCCTCGACGTCGGCCTCCGCCTTGATCCGGCCCAGGGCCCGCTCCGCCCGCAGGTAGTCCGCGACCCCGCGCAGGGGCAGGTGCGGGCCGTGTCCCCGCAACCGTTCGCGGTGGGAGCGCAGCAGTTCCTTCGACGAGAACATCGAGACGGCGATCGGGAAGCTGTCGACGTAGAACGCCAGGCCGAGCCGGGTCAGGCGGACGAGGTTGTCCCGCAGCGGCGCCCGCCCGGGGTCCGCGGTCAGCTCGGCGAGGAGGGTGCCCAGCGCGGGCAATTCCTCGGCCAGCACGCTGCGGAACAGGTCGGTCTTGTCGCGGAAGTGCTTGTAGAGCATCGCCTCCGAGTAACCCGCGGTCTGCGCGATGACCTTCGTCGTCGCGTGGGCGTAGCCCTGCTCGCGCATCACCTTCGCGGCCGCGGCGACGATCTCTTCGCGGCTTCCCATAGCGGCTCCCTGAGTGCGTTCTCAGCGTGGTTAGTGAACACTCACCCTACCTGGTGAGTGTTCACTAACCGAGGAGGAAACCGATGAGGATCACCGTGCTGGGCGCCACTGGCGGCGTCGGCGGCGAGGTCGTCAAGCAGGCACTGGACCGCGGCTGGCACGTGACGGCGGTGGTGCGCGACCCCGCCCGGTTCGCGCTGCCGGCCGAAGTCGTCGTCGCGGGCCTGCACGACCGGGAGAAGCTGGCGGCCGCCGTCGAAGGCCGGGACGCCGTCATCTCGGCGGTGGGCTCCCGCGACCGCGGGCCGACCACGGTCTGCGCGGACGGTGCCCGCGCGGCGATCGGGGCCGGGGCGAAGCGCCTGCTGGTCGTCAGCGCCAGCGGCATGCACACGGAAGGGGACGGCTTCTTCACGCGCTCGCTGGTGAAGCCGCTGCTCAACACCTTCCTGAAGCACGGCTGGGCGGACATGCTCGCGATGGAGGCCGTGGTCGAGGCGACCGACCTGGACTGGACGATCGTCCGCCCGCCGATGCTGCTCGGCGGCCCGCGGACCGGGGCCGTGCGGAGCCGGCTCGACGGGAACGTCCGCACGTTCACCATCCGCCGCGCCGACGTCGCCGCCTACCTGCTCGACGCCGTGGCCGACCCCACGCTGATCAGGCAGAAGGTTTCGATCGCGCACGGCTAGCGTCAAGGGATGGTGCTGCTCGCTCAGGCTCTGTACGTCAAGCGCAAGACCCCGCGGCTCCCCGGCGCGGCGGGGCCGGCGGACGGGCTCGTCCCGGGTGCCGGCGAGCCCTTCCGGCTCGCCGTGCTCGGCGAGTCCACAGTGGACGGCGTCGGCGCGGCGGACCACGGGGAAGCGCTCACCGGCTGCCTCGCCCGCGAGCTGGCCCGCGACGGCCGGGCGGTGCGCTGGCAGGCGGTCGGCCGGACCGGCGCCAACGCCCGGGTGGTCCGCGCCGAGCTCGTCCCGCTGGTCCGCCCGGCCGACCTGGTCGTGATCGCCCTCGGCGTCAACGACACCATCGAGCTCCGGACGGCCCCCGCCTACCGCCGCGACCTCCTGCGCCTGGTGCTCGACCTGCGCGGGCGGCTGGGGCCGGTCGACGTCCTGCTGGCCGGGGTGCCGCCGATGTCCCGCTTCCCGGCCCTGCCCCGCCCGCTGCGTGACGTCCTTGCGGCTCGTTCGACCGCGTTGGACAAGGCCGCCGCGACGCTCGGGAGGGTCCCCGGCGTCCGGCACCTGCCGATGGATCCCGCGCTGCTGGACCCGGCCGCCTTCGCGAGCGACCGGTTCCACCCGGGACCGGCCGGCTACGCCCGCTGGGCCGGAACGCTGGCACACGCGGTGATCAGTTAGCAGCTCTGCGTCGATCTTCAAAAAAAATCGGCGATTCGGGTATCTGGCGGCGCCCTCACTGCGTCCTGTGGAGCAGCCAAGCACGGAGGAACACGACAGGGGGTGTCGCGTTCGCAGTGATCGCGGTGGCCGGGAGCCGAGGGGGCTTCCGGACACCGTCGGCCGGGTGCCCTTCGGGGGAGGGGACATCCGGCGGGGGCCCGTTGGGGAGCGGGTCCTTGAGGGAGGGGAGTACCGGCCGGTGCGGGTCCACGCGCGCCGGCCGGTACCTCACGGATTTGCCATTGACCGGTAGTGCACGACCGACGAAGTAAGTGACCTTGATGTATCCGAGATCCACCTGCACGCTCCTTCCCCCCGAAGGACCCGCGATACTGCCAACGCCGACTCGAAGACTCTTCCGAAGAGGGGCAGATACGGTGACCGACGTGCAAACCACAGAGGTAGATCCGCCGTGGGAGGGCCTGACCGGCGCCGAACTGCACGCTGCGTGCATGCAGGCCGCCAGAGACGGTGACCGCCGGGCGATGGCCCGCCTCGTCGAAGAGCTGACCCCGCTCGTCTGGCACGTCGCCCGGGCCAACGGGCTCGACCGCGCGGTCGCCGAGGACGTCGTCCAGACCGTCTGGCTCGCGCTGTTCAGCCAGCTCGGCAAGCTCCGCGACCCCAAAGCCCTCGCCGCCTGGCTGATCACCACCACCCGCCGCGAGGCCACCCACCCGTTCGGCCGCCGCATGCAGCCGGTGCCGCTGAGCGACGAGGTGGCCGAGGCGATGCCGAGCACCCAACCGGCACCCGAGGACGAAGCCGTCCGCGCCGACCGCGACCGCCGGGTCTGGCGCGCCTTCGTCCGGCTGCCCCACCGCTGTCAGGAACTGCTCCGGCTGACCGTGCTCGCGGGTCGGGCGGAGTACCAGCTCGTCGCCGAGGCGCTGCGCATGCCGCGCGGCAGCGTCGGACCGACCAGGGGTCGCTGCCTCGACCAGATGCGCGATCTCCTCGCCAGTGAAGGGGGAAGCCGATGAACGACCTCGGGGCGCCGGGGGGCCAAGCCTCCTTCGGTGACGACGTGCTGCTGGCCGACATCGGCCGTTTCCTCGACGAGCTGGACCCGCCACCGGGAGACCTGGTGCAGCGGGTCCAATTCGCGCTCGCCCTGGAGGACCTCGACGTCGAGGTCGCCCGCTGGGAACGGCTGGACAACCTGGCCGGCGTCCGCGGCGGCGGCACCGGCACGATCACGTTCACCGTCAGCGACCTGACGGTGATGATCAACCTGACCAAGATGGGCAAGCTCCACCGCATCGACGGCTGGCTGGTACCCGCGGGCCAGTACGGCGTCGAGGTGCGGGTGGCCGAGCACGGGACGTCGTCGACCATGGCGGACGAGGGCGGCCGGTTCGTGCTCGACAACGTGCCGCGCGGGACGACGCAGATCCTCGTGCACCTGGGTGACGTGTCCTGCCGGCGAACGGTCGTGACGCCGACGGTCGTGCTCTAGCCGAGGAAGTCGGCCAGGGGGACGGGCGTCAGTCCGTCCTTCTCGGCCCGCTCGACGAACGCCGTGTAGTCCTCGGCGAACGTCTTCCGGAAGTGCATCAGCACGATGTCGCCCGGCTTGAGCTTGTCGCCGGACTGGAACTGGACGACGCCGTCGTTGACCGCGGCCGTCCACAGCACCGAGGCGCGCATGCCGCAGGCGGCCGCCGCCTTCAGGGTGTTCTGGTCGTAGTTGCCGAACGGCGGGCGGAACAGCGACGGGCGGACGCCGAGGCTCTTCTGGAAGTCGTCGGCGTCGTCGCAGATCTCCTTGCGCTGGAACTCGTACGGCTTGCCCTTGAGGTTCGGGTGGTCGACCGTGTGGTCGCCGAGCGTCGCGCCGGTGGCGTCCAGGATCTGCTTGAAGTAGGCCTCGTGGCCCTTCACGTACTTCTGGTTCAGGAACAGCACCGGGTGGGTGCCGTTCTGCTGCATCAGCTTCAGCGCGCCGGGGTCCTGCACGGCGCCGTCGTCCATGGTGAGGAACACGTACGGCTTGTCGGTGGTGATCCGGCGGATGACCGGCACCTGGCCGTTCTCGATCGGGGGCGCCTTCTGCTGGACGGTGCCGAACGGGTAGGGACCGGACGTCTTCACGTCGGGGCTGGAGCCCTGCGGTGCCGGGTTCGGCTGGCTCGTGCCGAACTCCCGCTGGTCCGGCTCGTGCGTCGAACAGGCCGTGAGCGCCACCATCGCCACGGCCAAGCCCGCCACCACTCGCTTCATCCCGCGCCCCCTCTCTCACAGGTGATCGAAAAGACCACCCGAAAGAGTGACGTCGAGGGACGGGCCGAAGTTGCGCCGGACGATCTTGTGTGGTGCGGCGCACCCAGGTCAGCGCCCGGTTTCGGCCGCCTTGACCAGCTTCGCCGAGAACAGCCGGATGACCGCCCGGAGCGTCGCGGCCAGCGCCGGTCCGCTCCCGCGCACCGGCTCGGTGAACGAGCCCGTCCACCGCAGGTGCGTCCCGCCGCCGGGGGTCGGCGTGAAGAGCACTTCGGCGCGGTAGTCCTTGAGCGGTTTGCCCGCGGCGAAGGCGTAGACGTGCTTGCGGCCGGGCTCGTACTCGAGGGTCTCTTCGCGGATCAGGACCGGCCACATGCCGACCTCGCGGACCGCGCCGACGCCTTCGGGCTCCTCGGTGCCCGGCCGCGCCCAGCGGGCCTTGACGATCAGTGGCTTTCCCCACTCCGCCCAGCGCGGGCCGTCCGCTTCGAGGGCGAACAACGCCTCCGGCGAAGCGGTGCTCGTGCGGTTGACCTCGTACGAGTACTTCCTACCCACCGGTACCTCCTGCGTTGTTGACAGGTTGATAATTAATCGCGTCCGGCGGCGTAGGTCAAGATGAAGGGGTGAGCACGCCGCGCCCCGACCTCGCCGCGCCGCACTGGCTCGTCCAGCTCTTGCGCAGCACGCCGGTGCCGGTGCCGTGGAACATGGTCGCCCGGGCCGTGGTCGCGCTGGCCGTGCCGCTCGCCATCGCCTACGCGGCGGGGGACATCGCCGTCGGCGCGCTCATCTCGACCGGCGCCCTGCCCGCCGTGCTGTCCGAATCGGCCGGGCCCTACCGCTACCGCGCCCGCCGCCTCGGCGGGGCGACGCTCGCCGCGACCGCCGGGTACCTCGCCGGCCTGCTCACCGGCGGCACCCCGGCGCTGTCGGTGCCCACAGTGATCCTGGTCGCCGCGGTGTCCGCGGTGATCAGCGCGGCCGGCAGCAACGCCTCGGTGGCCGGGCTGCAGCTGTTCGTCTTCTGTGTGCTCGCCACCGGGCAGCACGCGACCGGCGTCCGCGTCGAGATCCTCTTCGGCTGCTTCTGCCTCGGCGCGGCCTGGAGCTTCCTGGTCGCGCTCGTCACCTGGACGGTCCGCGCGACCAGCCCCGAACGCACCGCCGTCGCGCACGTCTACGTCGAGCTGGCCGCGATGCTGTCGGCGAGCGACGAAGCCGTCTCCCGGGTGGCCCGCCACCGGCTGACCACGGCGATGAACACCGCCTACGACCAGTTGCTGACCGCGCGGTCCTGGCTGTCCGGCCGCGACGCCGCCTATCGCCACTTGCTCAACCTGCTGTCGGCGACGACGCCCGCCGTCGAGGCGTCGGTGGCGATGGTCAACGCCGGCCGCCGCCCGGAGAGCGAGGTCATCGACCACTTCGTCGCGCTTTCCGCCGCGGTGCTGGCCGGCCAGCCGCTGCCGCCCCCGCCGCTCGCGCCGCCCGGCGACCCCGACCCGGTGCTCGCCGCGCTCTACGCGGGCCTGGTCCGGATCGGCAAGGGTGACGACCGCAAGCGCCGCGCGCCGACGCCGTGGCACCGCCGCCTGCGCGAGTGGGCGGCCTCGCTCGCGTCCGGCCCGCTGACCTGGGTCGCCGCGCTGCGGCTGACGCTGTGCGTCGCGATCGCCGAGGTCGTCGGCCTGCTCGTGCCGCTGGAGCGGTCGTACTGGCTCACGCTGACCGTCGGGATCGTGCTCAAGCCCGACTTCGGGTCCGTATTCGGCCGCGCGGTGCTGCGCGGGATCGGCACGGTCATCGGCGTCGGGATCGGCGCCGCGGTGCTCGGCCTCGGCGCGAGCGGCTGGGTCCTGGTCGTGCTCAGCGCGGTCTTCGCCGGCGGCATCGCGTTCGGGAAGGTGCGCAACTACGGCATCCAGAGCGCCTTCGTGACGCCGTTGATCATCCTGCAGATGGGCCTGGCCCACACCGGGAACTGGAGCGTGGTGCTGGCGCGGCTGGTCGACACCGTGCTGGGCTGCGTGATCGTGCTCGTCTTCGGCTACCTGCTGTGGCCGGGCAGCCGGCGTCCGCGGGTGGGCGGGCGGCTGGCCGACGGCCTCGACGCGGTCGCGAAGTACGTCTCGCGCGCGCTGGTCGAGGCGTCGTCGGGGGAGGCGCGGCTGGCCCGGTCGCGGGCGCGGCGCGGGGCCTACCGGGCCCTGGCCGACCTGCGGACGGCGTTCCAGCAGGCCGTCGTCGAGCCGTCCGCGCACGGTCGCCAGGCGGTGGCGTGGTGGCCGGTGATCGCCGCGCAGGAGCGCGTCGCGGACGCCGTCACCGAGGTCGGCGTGACGATCGGGCGGGGCGTGCCGCCGCCGGCCCCGGCCGACGTCGAGCTGCTGACGGCGGCGCTGGGGGAACTCGCCTCGGCCGTGCGGGAGCAGCGGGAGCCGCGGTCGGTGCCGCTGCCGGACGCGCCGCAGCTGTCCGGGGTGGTCGACCAGCTGGAGTCGGCGTTCGACGCCGTCCGCGGCCCCGACCTGGCCGAACGGGCGCCCCAGGGGCTCGTCCGGCGGTTCCTGCCCTACCACCGGCGTTCGTGACGTCCGTGCGGTTCAATGCACCCATGGGAATCGACTTCGAAGCGTTGAAGGGCAAGGCCGAAGAGGCCCTGCGCGAGCACAACGACAAGATCGAGGAGGGCCTCGACAAGGCCGCCGGCTTCGCGAAGTCGAAGTTCGGCCACGAGAGCCAGATCGACACCGGTGTCGAGAAGGCGAAGGACTTCCTCAACAAGTTCGACGACACGCCGGACAACCCGCCGGCGCAGTAGCTACTGGACCTCGCCGGTCGCGATCCCGTCCGAGAGGCCGGTGATCCGGCCGCCGCGTTCCCCGAGGGCGATCAGGCCTTGCCGCGCGTCCGGCGCGGCCAGGCTGATCCGGACGCCGGCCCGCTCGACGTCGAGGCTGGCGGCCAGCGCTTGCGCGCCTTCGTACCCCGCGTTGATCGTGGCCGCGAGCCCGCCGGTCGACGCGAGCGAACCGCGGGCGGCGCCGAGCCGGCCGAGCGCTTCGTCGACGATCGGCAGCAGCGCGTCCCGGTTGCCTTCGGTCATCGCGCGGACGAGCTGCGGGTTCGACCCGGCGACGCGCGTGCCGTCGCGGTAGGACCCGGCGGCCAGCGACATCGCGAGCGGGCCGCCCTCGGCGCCGATCGTGGCCAGGATCGCCGCCAGCAGGTGCGGCAGGTGCGAGATCCGGGCGACGGCCTCGTCGTGCGACTCCGCGGGCAGCGGGACGACGTGCGCCCCGACGTCCAGCACGAGCTTCGCCACCTCGGCCCAGGCTTCGAGGTCGGTGTCCTCCTCGACGGCGACCACCCACGCGGCGCCCTGGAACAGCGCGGCGTCCCCGGCCAGCCAGCCGGAGTTCGACGTCCCGGCCATCGGGTGCCCGCCGACGTACCGCGTGTAGGGCACGCGACGGCGAACCGCGTCCAGGACCGGCGCTTTCACGCTGGTCACGTCGGTGAGCAGGCAGTGCGACGCGTGCTGGTTGACCAGCCGCAGCAGGTCTTCGACGGCCGGCAATGGCACGGCGAGCACGACCATCGCGTCCTCGGCCGCGGCCCGGTGCAGGGCCGCTTCGACGTCGGTGGTGACGTCGAAGCCCGCTCTGCTCGCCGCATCGGCGTCCACTTCGGAAACCGCGGCACCCCACGCCGTGCGGCCGCTGGCGGCCGCCGCGCGCAGCAGCGACCCGCCGATCAGCCCGAGCCCGATCACGCATACGTCTCGCACGGGCCCCATCCTGCCAGTGCCGGACGCTCTGCGGGCTACAGCGCGGCGGCGAGCCGTGTCCCCTGGTCGATCGCGCGTTTCGCGTCGAGTTCCGCGGCCACGTCGGCCCCGCCGATCAGGTGCACCGGCAGCCCGGCCGCACGCAGTTCGTCGGCGAGGTCGCGCACCGGCTCCTGCCCCGCGCAGACGACCACCGTGTCGACGTCCAGGACTCGCGGCTTCCCGTCGACGGTGATGTGCAGGCCGTTGTCGTCGATGCGGTCGTAGGTGACGCCGGGCAGCTGCTCGACGCGCTTGGCCTTGAGCGCCGCCCGGTGCACCCACCCGGACGTCTTGCCGAGCCCGGCGCCGATGCCGGACTTCTTGCGCTGCAACAGGAACACCTGCCGCGGCGACGGCTCGGGCTGCGGCGTGCCGAGGCCGCCCGCCGCCTGTTCCGGGTCGGTGACCCCCCATTCGGCCATCCACGCGGCCCGATCCAGCGCCGGAGACGCCGTGTGCGTGAGGAACTCGCTGACGTCGACGCCGATGCCGCCGGCCCCGATCACCGCGACCCGCGCACCGACCGGCTTGCCGTGCTTGACGACGTCGACGTACGAAAGCACCTTCGGGTGGTCGATCCCGGGCAGCGACGGCACGCGCGGCGCGACGCCGGTGGCCAGCACGACCTCGTCGAAGCCGGTGAGCTCCGCGGCCCGCACGCGGGTGCCGAGGTGCAGCTTCACCCCGGTCACTTCCAGGCGCCGCTGGTAGTAGCGGATGGTCTCGGCGAACTCCTCCTTGCCGGGGATCTTCCGCGCGATGCCGAACTGGCCGCCGATTTCGTCGTCGGCTTCGAAGAGTTCGACGCGGTGCCCGCGTTCGGCCAGCGCGGTTGCCGCCGAGAGGCCCGCCGGGCCCGCGCCCACGACCGCGACGTGCTTCGACCGCCGCGTCGGCGACAACGTCAGCGTCGTTTCGTGGCCCGCGCGCGGATTCACCATGCAGGACACGAGCTTGCGCTTGAAAGCGTGGTCGAGGCAGGCCTGGTTGCACGCGATGCAGGTGTTGATCTCGTCCTCGCGGCCGCTCTCGGCCTTCCGGATCCACTCGGGATCGGCGAGGAACGGCCGGGCCATCGACACGAGGTCGGCGTCGCCGCTGCTCAGCGCTTCCTCGGCGACCTGCGGCATGTTGATCCGGTTCGAGGTGACGACCGGGATGCCGACGTGCGGCTTGAGCTTCCCGGTCACCCAGGTGAAGGCGGCGCGCGGCACCGACGTCACGATCGTCGGCACCCGGGCTTCGTGCCAGCCGATGCCGGTGTTGATGATCGTCGCGCCGGCCGCCTCGACCTCCTGGGCGAGCGCGACGACGTCCTCCCAGCGCTGGCCGCCCGGGACGAGGTCGAGCATCGAGAGCCGGTAGACGATGATGAAGTCGTTGCCGACCTTTTCCCTGGTGCGCTTGACGATCTCGACGGCGAACCGGCGGCGCTTCCCGGGCGTGCCGCCCCAGGCGTCGGTGCGCTTGTTGGTGCGCTCGGCCAGGAACTGGTTGATCAGGTAGCCCTCGGAGCCCATGATCTCGACACCGTCGTAGCCCGCTTCGCGCGCGAGAGCGGCGCAGTTCGCGAAGGCGTCGATCTGTTGGCGGACGCCGTGTTTCGTGAGGGCCCGCGGCCGGAACGGGTTGATCGGCGCCTTGATGCTCGACGCCGACACGCTCAGCGGGTGGTAGGCGTACCGGCCCGCGTGCAGGATCTGCAGCGCGATCTTGCCGCCGGCCTCGTGCACCGGCGCGGTGAGCTGCCGGTGCTGCCGCGCCTCGGCGGACGTCGTCAGCTTGGACGCGAGCGGCAGCAGCCAGCCGGTGCGGTTCGGCGCGAACCCGCCGGTGACGATCAGGCCGACGCCGCCGCGGGCGCGTTCGGCGTAGTACTCGGCCAGCTCGGGGAAGTGCGCGGCCTTGTCCTCGAGGCCGGTGTGCATCGACCCCATCAGGACGCGGTTGCGCAGCGTCGTGAAACCGAGGTCCAACGGCGACAGCAGGTTCGGGTACGGGCTCATCAGGCGTCCTTCGGGTGGTGGAGGGCGGCGAGGACTTCGTCGAACCACTCGACCTGGCCTTCTTCGACGCGGATGCCGCCGCGCAGGACCAGGTACTGGTGCAGGTGCTGGCCGGTCAGCGCGGCCGGCGCGGGGAAGTCGCGCTTCTCGATCTGGCGGTAGACGTCGAGGCGTTCGGCGTGCTTCACGCGGTGGCGGACGATCTCCTCGGCCACCTTCGCCGGATCGCCGAAGGTCGCGCCGCGGATCTTCACGGCCAGCTCGACCGGCCCCGCGGCCGGATCGGGCTCGGCCAGCCAGCGGACGAGCTCGGCGCGCCCGCCGTCGCCGACCGTGTAGACCTTCTTGTCCGGCCGCCCCGACTGCGCGACGACGTCGACGGCCACCCAGCCGGCCTCTTCCATCCGCTTCAGCACGCGGTAGATCTGCTGGTGGGTGGCGCTCCAGAAGAGCCCGATCGACTTCTCGAAGCGGCGCGTGAGCTCGTAGCCCGAACCGGCGCGCTCGGACAGCGAGACGAGGATCGCGTGCTCCAGTGCCATGATTGGAGAGTGCTATGCAACGAGTTGCAGTGCAACGAGGCGCGCATCACTTCACCCCCCTGGGTGGGATAAATCGGGTCGACTAATGCCCGTAAACGACCACGATGGAGGGGTGCACCCGGTACTCGAACTGATCTCCGAACGGATGGCGGCGGGCAGTGTCCCGGGCGAACGCACCGACGGCCGGCGTCTCGCCCTCGCCATCGAGGGCGGCAGCAGCCGCGGCACCTACTCCAGCGGCATGGTCCTGGCCTTGGACGAACTCGGCGTGACCCCCGCGTTCGACGCCGTCTACGGCTCCTCGGCCGGCGCGCTGAACGGCGCCTGGCTGCTCTGCGGCCGCTCCTCGACCGGCGTCCGGACCTGGTGGAACCCGGTCGTCATGCGCCGGATCATCAACCCGCTGCACACCCTGCGCGGCCGCGCGGTGATCGACCTCGAATACCTCGTCCACCAGGTCTATTCGGTGCTGGAACCGATGGACTTCCCGGCCATCCTGGCCAACCCGGTCACCTTCCACCCGCTGGCGACCGACGCCGACACGGGGGAGTCGACCGACCTGCACCCCTTTCTCGACGACGTCGACGCGATCAAGGTCGCGCTCGCCGCGTCGTCGTGCATGCCGGTGCTGGCCGGGCCGCCGATCCCGATGGCCGGCCGCCGGTTCGTCGACGCCGGCGTGGCCGAGCCGATCCCGTACCGCACCGCGCTCGCGCAGGGCGCCACCGACGTCCTGGTGCTGCGGACCCGCCGCGCCGACGAGCTGCCGGTGCCGCCGCCGCGCGTGCACGACGTCGTGGTGCCGCGGTTCCTGCGCCGCCAGGCGCCCGGCGCGATCCCGGCCTGGCAGGACACCTACCGGCGGGACGTCGAAGACGAAGAAATTCTGGCGAGCGCCCCGCGCATCCTGAGCATCCGACCGCCGGCCGGTGCGCCGGACGTGGCAGTGCTGGAGCGCGACCCGGAGGTGCTGCGCAAGGCCGTCGACCTGGGCAAAGGCGCTGTCCTCGACGTGCTGGAGAGCCTGCGCGAAGCCTCTTAGGGCTTGCGCGCGACGCCGCCGATCACCCGCGACTCGGACGGCGAGGCGGCGAACACGGTGTGCTCGTCGGGGTGCCACGCCGGCGCGTAGACGAGCCCCGGTTCGAGCATCGGCCAGCCGCCGAAGAAGCGTTCGAACTCGGCCATCGTCCGCAGGAAACCCGGGTTGGTCGTGGTCTCGTAGTACTCGAGCAGGTCCAGCAGGGCCTGCCGCTCGTCCTCGTTCACCGGGTTCTCGTTGGTCATCTGCGACAGCACCAGCAGCGAACCGGGGGCGAGCCGGGAGCGGTAGTACTCCAGCAGCTGGTCCGGGTTCTGCTCGTCCTTGATGAAGTGCATGACCGCGTTGATCACCAGGGCGACCGGCTGCCGCGGATCGATGATCTCCGAGGCCTTCACCCGCTCCCAGAGGTCGTCCGGCTGCAGGAAGTCCGCGGCGATGGCGTGGTGGCGCTCGGGGTCGGCGGTGTCGGCGAGCAGCAGCGTCGAGTGGGCCAGCGCGATGGGCTCGTTGTCGATGTAGAGCACCCGCGTGTCCAGCTCGGGTCGGGCGTCGTCGGCGACTTCGTGCACGTTGCCCGCTGTCGGCAGCCCGGAACCGACATCGACGAACTGCCGGATGCCTTCGCGGACGCACTGGCGGACCGCGCGGCCCAGGAACTGCCGGCTCGTCAGGCAGTACTCGCCCATCAGCGGCAGGCGGGCGCGGACCTTCTCGGCGAAGTCGCGATCGATCGCGTAGTGCGTGTTCCCGCCGATGAAGTAGTCGTAGATCCGCGCGGCCGACGGCCGGTCGAGACTGCTTTCGACGGCTTTCAGCGCGTCGTCGTGGTTGATCATGCCGGTGTCAGAGCCTCCCGATAGGCGTTCACCGACTCTGTCAGGCGGTCCAGCTCGGCCCGCATCCGGGCCACCCCGGCGTCGTCCAGGCTCATCGCCGTGCCGATCACGTCGGGAATGCCCTGCGCCTTGTCGCGCAAGGCCGTTCCGGCGTCGCTCAGGCTCACGCGAACCGAGCGCTCATCGTCGGCCTGCCGGTTCCGGACCACCAGGCCCGCCGTCTGCAACCGCTTGAGCAGCGGGGACAGCGTGCCCGAGTCGAGGTTCAGCTCCGCGCCGAGCTCCTTGACCAGCCGGTGGTCCCGCTCCCAGAGCGCCAGCATGACCAGGTACTGGGGGTAGGTCAGATCGAGGTCCTCCAGGACGACCCGGTACAGCGACGTCACCGCGCGCGACGCCGCGTACAGCCCGAAGCAGAGCTGGTCGTCCAGCCGCAGCGATGCCATGGCGTCCTCCTCTCTCGTAACTCTTCATGCTCCACGACTTCGGGGAGAGCGGCAACTCAAGTGCGCCGCATCTCATCGGGTCTAATTTAGTTGAGCACAACTGAGTTGCGAGCTACCTTCGAGGCATCAGCTTCCACCCCCGAGGAGGACGACATGACCGCCAACCCGCACAACCTGGCCCTCGAACCGGCCGCGCAGGCGTTCGCGGAGGCCACCGACCAGCCGCCGTACCTGTTCCAGCTGCCGCCGGAGGAAGGGCGCAAGGCCGTCGACGGCGTCCAGGACGGCGAGGTCGCCATGCCCGCCGCCGAGATCGAGGTGCTGGCCGTCCCGGGCGGCCCGAACGGCGACGTCGAGACGCGGATCGTCCGCCCGGCCGGCGTTTCCGGTCCGCTGCCGGTGATCGTCTACATCCACGGCGCCGGCTGGGTGTTCGGTGACTTCCACACCCACGAGCGGCTGGTCCGCGAACTGGCGGCCGGGGTCGGCGCCGCCGTCGTCTTCCCGGAGTACAGCCGGTCGCCCGAAGCGCGCTACCCGGTCGCCATCGAGGAGAACTACGCCGTGGCGAAGTGGGTCGCCCAGCACGGCGCCGAGAAGGGCCTCGACACCTCGCGCATCGCGATCGCCGGCGACTCCGTGGGCGGCAACATGACCGCGGCGCTGACGCTGCTGGCCAAGCAGCGCGGCGACGTCACCTTCCAGCAGCAGGTGCTCTTCTACCCGGTCACCGACGCTTCCTTCGACACCGAGTCCTACCACCGGTTCGCCGAGGGCTACTTCCTCGGCCGCGAAGGCATGAAGTGGTTCTGGGACCAGTACACGACGGACCCCGCCCAGCGCGCGGAGATCACGGCGTCGCCGCTGCGCGCGTCGCTCGACGAGCTCGCCGGGCTGCCGCCGGCCTTGGTGATCACCGGCGAGGCCGACGTGCTTCGCGACGAAGGTGAGGCGTACGCGGCGAAGCTGCGTCAGGCCGGTGTCCCCGTCACGGCCGTCCGGTACCAGGGGATCATCCACGACTTCGTCATGGTGAACGCGCTGCGCGAGACGCACGCCGCCGAGGCCGCGATCACCCAGGCCGTCACGGTGCTGGCGCGCGCTTTGGCGAAGTAGTTGAGAAAACGCTGAGAGCGCCGCACGTTGCGGGCCTATGAGCCAACTCACAGGTCCGCAACGTGCAAGCCGGGTCAAACGTGCTATATACGCGAGTCCCGGGGGGTCCGGGTGCGCATCCGCTGCCCGCCCGGAAGGACCGTCCCCATGCACCTCAGCAGCATCCGGCTCGATTCGCCGATCACGATGGTCATCGTGGTCGTCGTGACGCTGCTGGCGATCATCGCGATCCCGCTGTTCTGGGAGCGGTGGAAGCGCAAGCTCCTGTGGCGCACCGTCACCATCCTCTGCGCGGTCGTCTCGATCGTCGTCACCACCGGCCTGGCCGGCAACCTGATCGGCGGGTTCTTCCCGACCCTCGGTTCGCTGCTCGGCACTGGCGTCTACGCGGCCGACAGCATCGACGCCGAGACGAGCGCGAACGGCGAAAACCTCGACCTCGTCCGGGACGTCGGTGCGGCGCACGCCAAGGACGGCAAGGGAACCGTCGTCCACATGAAGGTGACCGGCCGGCGCACCAAGCTCACCCGCGACGTGACGGTGTACCTGCCGCCGCAGTACTTCGACCCGGCCTACAAGAGCCTCAAGTTCCCGGCCGTCGAGTGGATCCCGAACTACCCGTCCGGGCCCGAGGTCGTCACCGACGGGTACAAGCTCCCGGAACAGCTCGACGCGGCGATCGCCAAGCGCGCGCTGCCCCCGGTCGTGGTGATCATGCCGGACCCCACGGGCGTCCCGAAGATCGGCCACGACACCGAATGCGTCGACGAGGTCAACGGCACCGCGAACGACACGTACCTGACGGCGGACCTGCGCGAGTGGGCGCTGCACAAGCTGGGCGTCGCGGCGGACCGGAAGGCCTGGACCTTCGCCGGCTGGTCGTCCGGCGGCTACTGCGCGATGAACCTGGTGACCCGCCACCCGCAGTGGTACGGCCAGGCGGTGAGCGTCAGCGGCTACGACCGCGCGCAGATGGACGCCGAGACGGAGAACCTCTACAAGGGCCGCCAGGACGTCGACGACGCCAACAACGTCGGCATCACGGTCCGCCTCCACCCGTCCCCGGTGGACATCCTGGCCATCTGGGGCGAGAAGGAGAAGTTCGAGGGCGCGGCGGCCGGGCTGATCCAGGCCGGCGTCCGCCCGCCGGTCCGCTTCCAGTCGTGGCAGGTGCCGGACGCGGGCCACAACATGAACACCTTCAAGTCCCAGCTCCCCGACATCCTCACCTGGATCGGCGCCCACACGACGCCGCCCGCCCCGGCGGGCCGGCCGGTCCAGACCCTCGGCGGGGTGCAGCCGTGGCCGCTGCCGCGCTCCGGCGCGCCCGGTGCGCTGGCGGACGTCGAGCAGTGAGCCGGCTCAGCCGAGCAGCTTCGAGACGATCTCCGTGACCCGCTTCGACGCGGTCGCGTAGTCGACCTTGGCGGGGTGCTCGGTCAGCACCACGACGATGGAGCGGTTGTCCTTGCCGACCACGCCCGAGGTGTGCAGCATCCGCGTCGGCCGGCAGCACGACCAGCCCTGCTTCACCGCCCACGGCTGTCCACCGGCGGCGTCCGGGATGCCGAAGTACTGCCGGAAGCCGTCGGACCCGCGCTCGGTCGCGTCGCGCAGCGCGTTCAGGATCGTGACCGACTTCTTGGTCAGCAGGTACTGGTAGACCTTCACGACGTCGGCCGCGGTGATCCGCGTGTCGCCCCACCGGCCGGGATCGGCGGGCGGCCGGGTACCGGTGAGGCCGAGCTTCGTGGCCCAGCGCGTGACGATCGACGGCCCGCCGTAGGCCGCCCAGAACCGGCTCGCGAGGTCGTCGTCGCTGCGGGACAGCATCCGCTGGACGTCCGCCGCAGGGCCGCCCTGGTCGAGCACGGAAAGCGCAATCAGCAGCTTCACGATCGACGCGGAGGTGTACCCGCGGTTCGGCTGCACGGAGACGGTCGCCGCGCCGGACTCCCGATCGAAGACGACGGCGCTGACCTCGCCGTCGCGCACGATCCCGGCCAGCGCGCCGGCGTCCACCTCGGCCGGCGGCGCCTTGGGCTCGGTCTTGGGCTCGGTCTTGGGCGCCGGCGTGGCGGACGGCTCGCTCTCGGGCGCGGCCGCCGGAGTCGGCGTCGCGGATGTCGTCGCCGCGATCTCGGTGACCGCGAGTGGCTGGGGCGCCGCGGCGGTGCTGTGCCCCGCCGTCACCACCACCGCGCCGATCGCCCCCAGGCACAGCCCCACGAGGAAGATGCCGCTCAGCTTGCGCATGACCTGGATTGCCGGGAAGGCCACGCGTCGTTCGCCCGAACGGGGTGCTTTGTGGGATAGCTCTCGAAGGGGGCCCGAATCGGGAACGCGGGAGGGCCTTGCGGGCAAGCACCATCGTTTCACCCACCGTGGTCGCGGGGTACTCCAGCGCGGTGACGGTCGTCACCACCCGCTGGGAAGGACTGGAGTCATGGTTCACGCGAAAGGCGCACGCATCCGGGTCCGAGGCCTGCAGCCGGCGCAGGTGCTGGCCGGACTGGCCGGGATCGCGTTCCTCGTCGTCGGCATCATCGGACTGTCAAGGACCGGCTTCGGCGATTTCGCCGGCCACCACGACGCCGGGTTCTGGCGGTTCTCCGCCAACCCGCTGATGAGCCTGGTCCGCGTCGTGACCGGTGTCGTCGGCCTGCTGCTCGCGTTCGGCTCGGGCCGCGCGCGGGCGTTCGGCTGGCTGCTGTTCATCGGCTACGGCCTGCTGTTCGTGTGGGGCCTGATGATCGACGGCCTCATTTCGAGCAACCCGTTCGCCAACGCCGGCAACCCGATGGACCTCGAGCCCGCCGACACGTGGCTGCACCTCGGTGTCGCTGCGCTCGGCCTGCTGATCGCGGTCCTGCCGGCCCGCCGCACCATCCTGCTGCCCGAGGACGAGACGGCCGACGAGCCGGTCGTCGCCGAGCAGCGCACCGAGGTCATCGACCGGGTTCCCGAAGAAGAACCGCGCCGCCGGTCGTTCCTGCGTCGTGACCACAAGGGGCGAGGCCCGGAGGTCACTCACGAAGAGCGTCCGCCGGGCCTCGCCCACTAAGAGGTTCGGGATGGTTCGGGTTCAGTAGGTGGTGCCACCGGAACCGGAATCGTTGGTCGTGGCGCCGCTGCCGGCCGGAGCCTGCTGCTGGCCGGCAGCGGTGTTCGGGTTACTGCCGAGCTTGCAACCGGCGGGCTCGATGACGAACCAGGTGCCGTTGACGCCCTGACCGTTCGCATCGCCCGGCTTGGTGTCCTTCGAGAAGGTGTAGACGGGCCAGCCGCCGATGGTCACCTGCTCGCTGCCGTCCTGCCGCTTGATGCTGCCGAGCAGCTTCGAGTCGATGCCCTGCAGTTCGACCTTGCCCTTGGAGAGCACCGGCGGCCAGGTCTTGGCGCAGTCACCGTTGCAGGCGGAGGCCTTCTTCTTGGTGTCCTTCTGGAACAGGTAGAGGGTCATCCCGTTCTGGTCGACGATCGCATCGCCGAGGCCGTCGATCTTGCTGGCACTGAGCTTCACGGCGCCGGCTTCGGACTCGCCGGCCGCGGCCTGCCCGGCCTTCCCGCCCTTGGCGTTCGCGGCGTACCAGGCGCCCCCGACCCCCTGGCCGGTCGCGTCACCGGGCTTGGTGTCCTTGGCGTAGCGGTAGAGCGCCCACCCGCCGACGGTGATCTGCTCGGTCCCGTCGGACCGGGTCACCTTCCCGACGTTGTTCTTGTCGACCCCCTGGACGTCCACGTCCCCGGTGGCCAGCACGGGCGGCCAGGCCTTGGCGCAGTCACCGTCGCAGTTGGACTTCGGCGGCTTCGCGGTGTCTTTGTCGAACCGGTAGAGGGTCATCCCGTTCTGGTCGGTGAGCACCTGCCCCACATCGGCCACATCGGCGACGACCAGCTTGGTCTCGTTCGACGCCGGAGCGGCGTTCCCGACCTGGCCGTTGTTGTTGGCGGCCTGGCCACCACCGGTGCCACCCGCCGCCGCAGGAGCGACAACCGGCTGGGCAGTCTCGGCACCCGAGCAAGCGGTGAGCACTGCCAGCCCGGCTGCCGCCGCGGCGACGGAGACGGCGATGCGCGTGCGAAGCATGGAAGTTCTCCTTGTGTCCGTTGGGGTTTCCCGGCCGCTCGGTGCGGCTGCCTGATACCCACTACACGGACCCCCGCCGAGGGCGGTTCAAAGAATTTTCCCGGACCGGGTGGCGGCCCGTGTCAGCAGCGATAGAGGTGGCTGAGGCGCGGGCCCACCTGCGACGTGGGGGTGGTGCCGGCCGGGCGCGTGGTGGCCGGCCGGCCGGGGGCTAAGGCTGGCTGCGGCGACCATGGCAAGGCTGGCAGCGGCGGGCGCGGAGCCGACCAGGCGGCAGGGCAGTTGCCGCGGCGGGGCGGCCCGGGGCAAGGCTGGCTGCGGCGGAGCGGCTGGGCGGCAAAGCTGGCGCGGCGGGGCAGAGGCCGGCCGGGCAGCGGGTGTGGGCCGGGCGGCAGGGGCGCTGCGCGGCCGAGCGACTGCCGCGGCGGGACGGCAGGGGCCCTGCGCGGCGGTCGGCCAGCGCGCTCGGCCCGGCAAGGCCGACAGCGCGGCGGAGCGGCAGGGCAGCCGCCCACTCCGTGAAGCCGCACTCGTACCGAGGCTTGCCGGAGCCGCCTTCCGAGCTCTCGATCCGTCCCGCTCGGCCGCGTCGACCTTTGGCCGTTAGTCCGAACCGCCCGGCTTCCTGCCGCCGAGTGCGCGGTCAACCAGTGCACCTGCCGCGCCGGTGTAGCCGGCCGGGTCGAGCAGGTCGTCGAGCGCGGCCGGCGTCAGTACGCCGGTGATGGCGGGCAGCTCGTCCAGGACGTCCCGGAGCGGCCGGTCCTCGCGCACCGCCCGCCGGGACGCCTCGCCCAGCAGCTCCTTGGCCGTCGCCTTGCCGAGCAGCGGTGCGAGCACGGCGGAAAGCCGCTCGGAGACGATCAGCCCGTTCGTCGACGCCAAGTTCGTCCGCATCCGCTCGGGCTCCGCGATGAGCCCGCGCGCCAGCTCGGCGGCAGTGTGCGCGGCGCCGCCGGTCAGCCGGAGGCACTCGCGCACCAGCTGCCACTCGGCGTGCCACACCCCGGCCGACCGCTCGTCCTCGGCGAGCATCGACTGCGTCACCCCGGCGGCCAGCACGGGCACCTGCAGCGCAGCCGACCGGATCAGCGTCGCGAGCACCGGGTTCCGCTTGTGCGGCATCGCCGAGGATCCGCCCCGCCCATCGGCGGCCGGTTCGGCAACCTCGCCCACCTCGGTCCGGCTGAGCGTCTCGACGTCGACCGCCAGCTTCCCCAGCGCCCCGGCGGCGAACGCGAGCGCGCCGACGAGGTCCGCCACCGGCGTCCGCAGCGTGTGCCACGGCAGCACCGGAGCGGACAGCCCGGTCTCCTCGGCGAACGCGGCCGTCAGCCGTTCCGCGTAGTCGCCGACGTCCACGTCGCGAGCGGCCCCCGGTACGCCGATGGCCGCGCTGCGAGCAGGCCCCGGCGCGCCGCGGTTCGCGGCGGGTGTGGTGGCGTCGCCCCCGCCCCCGCCCCCGCCCCCGCTCGCGTCGCTGGCCAGGCGTGCGTACTCGACGTACGCCGCCAGCGTTCCGGCCGCGCCGCCCAGCGAGACCGGCAGCCCGCCGTCCAAGACGCGCCGGATGCGGACGGCCGCGTCCAGCACCAGCTGCCGCCAGCCCGCGGCCTTCAGCCCGAACGTCGTCGGCACCGCGTGGGCCGTCAGCGTCCGGCCGGCCATGGTCGTGTCCCGGTGCGCGCGGGCCAGCCCGGCCAGGGCCTCGGCCGTGGCGTCGAGGTCGGCGGCGAGCGGCCGCAGCGTCCGGTCGGCCACCAGCATCATCGCGGTGTCGAAGATGTCCTGGCTGGTCGAGCCGCGGTGCACGTACTCGGCAGCGCCGGGCGCGAGCTCGCCGACGGCCGACGTCAGCGCCTTCACCAGGCCGACCACCGGGTTCGCGGTCGCCCGCGCCCCGCGCGCCAGCTCGGCGACGTCGATCCGCGCCTTGCCCGCGGCCTCCGTGATCGCCTCCGCGGCCTCCGGCGGCACCGTCCCGAGCCGCGCCTGCGCCCGCGCGAGCGCCGACTCGGCGTCGAGCATCGCGCGCAGCCAGGCCTCGTCTCCGGTCGACGCTTCGGCCGGCGTACCGGCCCGTACCGGGGACAGGAGTCCCGAATCGCGGTCGACGGTCATGGCGTCAGCATCGCACGCGCCCGCCCTCGGCGGCGGCCGCACGACCGGGTCTGGCACGCTCATCCGCCATGACCAGCGCCCCGTCCACCGAGGACACCGCCGGCTCCGAATCCCGGGCCATCGCCGCCGAACGGCTGACCTTCTTCTCGGACGCCGTCGTCGCCATCGCGATCACGCTGCTCGCGCTCGAGTTGCCGCTGCCGGAGGGCGCCACCAGCGCCGAACTGCTGCGGTCACTCGGTCATCACCAGTCCGAATACGTCTCCTTCCTGATCAGCTTCATCGTCATCGGCGGCCACTGGCGTGCCCACCACCGGCTGTTCAACTACGTCACCACGCTCGGCGGCGGCCTCGCCCGCCTCTCCTTCGGCTGGCTCCTGATGCAGGTGATCATGCCGTTCGCCACCAAGGTGATCGCCGAAGACGGGGCGTTCGAGTTCCGGTTCGTCTTCTACGCCGTCGTGCAGGTCATCGCGTTGACGCTGTTCCTTCTCATGGCCCGGCAGATCCAGCGGAACCGCCTGTACCGCGCGGACACCCCGCCGGAGCTCTTCGGCGCGGTCTACCGCGGGATCGGTGCGATGACCGCCGCCTTCGCCGTCTCGATCCCGGTCGCCTTCTTCACGCACTGGGCCTACGCGTGCTGGATCGTCATTCCCCTCGTGGTCAGCCTCCTTTCGCGCTTCCGCCGCCGGTCGGCAGCCGCCTGAGCCGTCACTCGCCGGTTGCGCCGTCGATCCGCTCGCGGACCAGGTCCGCCTGGCCGATGTGCCGCGCGTACTCGCCGATCATCCGCAGCATCAGCCAGCGCAGGGTGAACGGTTCGCCGGTGCTGCGCCGGGTGCCTGTCTGCTCCAGCGAGCTGGCCGCGACGATCTCACGGGAGCGCGCGCATTCGGCGTGCCACAACGAGAACGCCTCGTCGACGTCGCCGCCGAGGTCCGTGAAGTCCTGCTCCGGGTCGTCGTCGGAGTAGTAGAGGTTCGGGACGTCCTCGCCGGTGAACTGGATCCGGAACCACCAGCGTTCGCAGCCGGTGAGGTGCCGCAGCAGCCCGTGCAGGGTCAATGTGGACGGTGGCACCGAGCGCTCGGACAGCTGCGCCGCGTTCAGACCGGCGCACTTCAGCTCGAAGGTGCGCCGGTAGTAGTCGAGGGTCTCGGTGAGCGCCTGACGCTCGTCCGCGACCGGAGCCGGGTCGGTCCTGGGCCCGGTCAGGCGCGGGGGAGGCGTTACCGGGATCGTGTGTTCGGTCATGAGCGGAGCGTGCCACAGGGGTCCGACAGTTTCGGTTCGGCCGGGTGGTCGGTGACCGGGCAACCTGCGCAAAACCCCAGTTCAAGCACGGTTTCGCGAACCCGGTAACGAATTTCGGGGTGCGACGATCTGATCTTCGTCACCCTGCTGCGCACGCCAGTTTCACCGGTCGGAGCGGCACCCCTCGGTTCGGAACCAGGAGATCACCAATATGCAGCGAACCGGACGAAGAACCGCTGTGCTGGCCGCGCTGACGACCGCGGCCCTGTGCGTGGCGCCCGCCGTCGCGTCCGCGGCCCCGCCCGCGAGCACGATCGACGTCAGCGCGACCACCGTGCGTGCGGGCACCACGTTCACGGTCACGGAGCAGCTGACCAACCCGACGGACTTCACGGTCACGGGCGCGAAGGCGGCGCTCTACGTGAAGGAGAAGCCGATCGCCGACGTGGTGGACCTGGTCTCCTGCGCCGGCGCGATCGCACCGTGCGCGCCCTACCTCAGCAGCTTCCGCGGCGGCGTCGGCGACCTGGGCGCGGGCGAGAGCCGGACGGTGACGTTCACCTTGCGCGTCAAGGACGACGTCGCGCCCGGCCAGTTCACCCTCCAGCACCAGTTCGCCGGCGACAACTACGCGTTCAGCGTGGAAGACGGCCCGGCCGTCACGATCGCCCCGCCGGACGAGGCCGACGTCAAGGTCGCGCTGACCGCCACCCCGCGCGCGAGCCTGGTCGCCCGCGTCGACTACGTGATCAAGGTGTCGAACACCGGCCCGGCCACCGCGACGGGCGTCCGCGTGACGGCCAACCCGGGTGCGGGCCGCACGGTCGCGTCGACGACGGGCTGCACCCGCTCGGGCGCGACGCTGAACTGCGCGATCGGCACCCTGGCCTCGGGCGCGTCGGCCACGGTCAAGTTCACGTCCGAGGGCGGTTTCTTCGCATGGGGCGCGTTCACGGCGACGGCCCAGCGAGCGGCGAGCGCACCGGCGGACCCGGAAGCGGCCAACGACAAGGCGTCGAAGAAGTGCACTGCGTACACGGGCCTGATCGTCCAGTGCTGACGGCGTGACGCGCGGGGCCCCAGCCGGGCCCCGCGCGTTTGTCCACAGAGGATCAGGGCACGAACGCGGCCCGGTCGCGCACTGCGTCGGCTGTCACTTCGACGGACTGAACGCGGCGTACATCCCCTCGGACGATCCTGTCGAGCACGACGTGCTGACCTTCGCTGGAGCGTCAGCCGGACCCGGAGTGCGAGGGGCTGACCGGGGCCTGGCTAAACTGGGGGTACGGGCCGTTAGCTCAATTGGTAGAGCTGCGGACTTTTAATCCGTAGGTTCTGGGTTCGAGCCCCAGGCGGCCCACCACATCGACATCCCCGCTGACCAGCGGGGATGTTCTTGTTTGTCGATCTTGCGAGCCGTGGCGTGATCTTGGGTGGGCTCCCGGTAAGCCCGTGATGGGCTCGGGGCCGCCGTGGCGGCGTCGCGGGCGTGTCGCTGCGGCGTGGGAATCGGTTTTCGGGCAGGTTGCAGCCAGGGCAGGTCTCGAGCTGACCTGTCCTTCGCCGGGTCAGTGACCGTCCTTTCGCGGGTTCTGCGGACTGCCCGGGGCGGAGTCGTTGTAAGCGGGCGGCCGCGTAGAGGGCTGTGACCAGTGGGTTAAGCCGCTGCGGCGGTGGTGCCGCGTAGCCGTGCGCCGGTGGTTTTCGCGGCGGTGAGGACGTGGTGGATGGTGGCTTCGGCGGCGCGGCAGGCCAGGTCGGGCAGGACGCTGACGTAGGTGTCGGCGGTCAGGACGATGCTGGAGTGTCCGAGCATGGCTTGGACGGTTTTGAGGTCGTTTCCGGCGGCGAGGGAAAGGCTGCCGGCGCCGTGCCGTAGGTCGTGCAACCGGATCGGTGGCAGGCCGGATTCGTCGTTCAGGGCGCGGAATAGGTGGGTCAGATGTTGCGGGGTGAGCAGGCCGCCGGACCGGGTCGTGAACATGAACTCTTCGGATTCGGGGTCGATGATGTCGGCGGTGTTTTCCTGGTATTGACGGAGCAGGGCGATGGTCGCGCCGTCGAGGCTGATGACCCGGTTGCTGGCCTCGCTTTTCGGACTGCCGATCTCGATGTGCCGGCCGTATTGGCGGATCTGGTGAGAGACGGTCAGTAGGCCTTGATCGAGGTCGATGTCGCACCACCGCAACCCCGCCGCTTCGCCACGGCGGAGCCCGAACAATGCGATGAGATGAAACAAGGGATAGAGCGGGTGGTCGTGGATGTGGTCGAGGAATGTGCGGGTCTGGTCGACAGTCCAGACCGCGACCGGTGGTCGTTGCCCCGTGGCCTTCCATTGTGCGATGCGGGATGCGGTCCAGACGACTGCGTGCGGGCGTTTGCCGGTGGGCACGTGGACGTGCCAGGCCGGGTTGGTGGAGAGGAGGCCGCGCCGCACGGCGGCGTTGAGGGCGGCCCGCAACGTCGCGTGGACGTGCCGCAGCGTGCCCGGCCGTAGCGGGTGGCCGGACACTCCGCCGTTACGGATGAGGTCGGCCACCATCGCCTGGATCCGGTCCGCGGTCAGTTCCCGCACCAGGACACCGCCCAGGCAGGGGATCAGGTAGGTTTCGACGTTGCTGCGGTAGGCGGACAAGGTGGTGCCCCGTAGGTGGACGAGGGTAGCCAGCCATAGGCGCAGCCACTGATCTACGGTCAACGTCGCGTCCGCCAGTCCCCGCTCGCCGGTTGCGCCGAACTGGTCTCGTTCGCTGCGGGCGGCCTCGGCGGTGGCGAAGCCGCCACGCCGGAGTTGCCGTCGCCGGCCATCCGGCCACGGTGTCACCTCGAGACGGTAGTACCAGCTCCCATGCCCTTCTCGCGCCACCTCGGGACACGCCGTGCCCACTGGCCGCCCTGTCTCCCGGTTCCGGCACCCGCACCGCTTGAACACACCCGCCAGCGAATCCACGTGCGCCCTTTCGAAGATCAAATAAAATCCGACTCGGCCATCCTCGTGCCAAAGGGAATCGGTCCAGCTTCGGGGTATGAACGGGGTCTATCCCGTGATCGGTGTTTCCGGCGTTGTTGATCAGTAGGTTTCGGCTCCCGGCCAGCGGTCACCGAAGGTGATGGCGAACGCGTTGATCACTGGCTTCCAGCGCATCGCCCATCGAGCGCGGCCGGTCCCGGTCGGGTCCAGGCTGCGGGTCACAAGGTACAGGCACTTCATCGCGGCCTGCTCGGTCGGGAAATGTCCACGTGCACGGATTGCCCGCCGGTAGCGGGCGTTCAGCGACTCGATCGCGTTCGTGGAGCAGATCATCGTCCGGATCTCGACGTCGTAGTCAAGGAACGGCGTGAACTCATCCCAAGCGTTGCGCCACAAACGAATCACCGCTGCGTGCTTCGCACCCCATTTCTCCTCAAATTCATCCAGAGCGGCCGCCGCGGCGTCCGGGCTCGGTGCGGTATAGATAGATTTGATATCGCGCTTCACCGCATCCCAGTCCCGGCGGGACACGAGCCGGAAGGTGTTGCGGATCAAGTGGACAATACAGGTCTGCACGACGGTTCGCGGCCACACGTTCGTCACAACGTCGGGCAGACCTTTGAGGCCGTCACAGACGAGGAAGAACACGTCCCGGACCCCGCGGTTCTTCAGATCGATGAGCACGCTCATCCAGAACTTCGCGCCCTCGCCGCCGGTGCCCATCCGCAGGCCCAGGACGTCCTTGCGGCCGTCCACGGTGACGCCGATGGCGGCGTAGACGGGCCGGTTGGCGACCTGGCCGTCGCGGACCTTGACGTGGATCGCGTCGATGAACACGGCCACGTACACCGAATCCAGTGGACGGTTGGCCCAGTCGTTCATCTCGGCAACGACCTTGTCGGTGATCCGCGAGATCGTTTCCATGCTGACCGAGGAACCGTAGATCTCGGCGAAATGCGCCGAAATATCCCCGGTCGTCATCCCTTTCGCATAC
Source organism: Amycolatopsis sp. NPDC003861 (assembly GCF_053605405.1). Classification (NCBI taxonomy): domain Bacteria; kingdom Bacillati; phylum Actinomycetota; class Actinomycetes; order Pseudonocardiales; family Pseudonocardiaceae; genus Amycolatopsis; species Amycolatopsis sp. NPDC003861. The sequence continues at coordinate 73,954 of NZ_JBSGJD010000002.1, read as the reverse complement.
AGCGACAGCACGATCTCATCCACCTCGGTCAGCCGACGCTGTCGCTTCTTCACGATCTGCGGCTCGAACGTGCTCTCCCGATCCCGCTGCACATTGATCCCGACCTCGCCCGCGGCATCCGAGACCACCGTTTTCGGCCGGGCGCCGTTGCGCACATTCGTCGACTCACGATCCGGGTCGGCCTGGTTCTTCTCATGGCCGAGGTGCTCGGTCATCTCCTCGTTGAGCGCCGTTTCCAGCACGTTCTTGGTGAACAGCTTCAGCAGCCCGTTCGGTCCGGTCAGTGCCAGCCCGCGGGCCTTCGCCTCGGCCACCATCGCCGCCGCGGCGGCCTGCTCCGGCGACAGCTCCCGCGCCGGCTTGGACTCACGTTTGCGTGGACTCACAAGTTCCGATGTCATCACTCACAGTGCCCATCCCGCCGGACCTCGGCCCGGCGTGTCGGGCCGGAAACACCGATCTTGGAACAGTCCCTATGAACGCAGGGACCGTCCCTGGCGCAGCGCCAGCTGGGTGACCGCGCGTCGGAAGCCTGTGGGTGCGCGGGTGAGGTGATTGGGAAGAAATGTCGACCGACTCGATACTCGGACCGGGCGAGGGACGTGATGGGCCTGCTGCGCCGGTAGCCAGCCGGGTTTTGGTGACGCTTACGGCGGGGCCGGACGGCGAACTGTGGGTTCTCGTTGATGGTGCAGATGTCCAGCAGGTGGCGGCGAGGATCAGCGCGGCATGTGACGTGCTGACCCGGGGCGCGACCGACCGTGGCGACGGCAGCTGAACGTCCTCGACGGCCGCTGAGGGACATCGGCTGATGCCGTCCTGGGAGGTGGCGCCGCCGGGGGCCGTGGTCATGGCGTATGCCCGGCCCCGCCTTGCCGACGGCGCCCGGTACTGGCGAGGTCGACGCGACTTGGACGGTTCACCTCGGTCGCGAGATCCCGGTTGGTCCACCGGCGGCTTGCATACCGGTCGACCAGCGCATCCTGGTCCGGGAACGCGGCGACGGTGCGGTCGAAGTTCTCACCGATCATGTCACCCAGAAGCGGGGTATCGGAGATCCCCGAGGCATAACTCGGCAACGCTGGCGCGTCGGGCACGGTGCCTCCTGGGGTCGGCAGTGACTCGGGCCGGGCCTAGGAATCGGGGACCAAGTCGGCCAGCTCGATCATCGAGGAAGGCCGTTTACCTGCCAAATCACTCTTAAGTGTGGCAATTGCTGGAAAACACTGGAACTCTGTTACGCTCCCCACATGGCGGAGTCGTTGGAGAACCTGGAGCGTCGGATCGACGCCTTGCGCACCGAGGTGCGTCGGGCGGTGACGTCCGGCGACCTGGCTGGCGCTCGCGTTCTCCGAGCCGATCTCCGCCGGGCGGAACTCGCCTGGGACGACGCACTCTCCGCACTCACGACAGCCGAGCAGGACATCGAGCCGGTCGCTCCCGGCGAATCCGTACTGCCGCTTCGCGACCAAGTACACCGGGCACTCACCCTGCTCAACGCTCCCGCCGCGCCCAAGCTGATCGTCGCCGTTCAGGACGCCTTCTTCGGCAGCGGTATGGCAGCGGCGCGACTGACCAGCCTGCGACGCGACGAGGAGCGGTCATTCCGGTCGTCACCGCACGCCCGCCCGTATTACCTGTGCAGTGCGCTGACGGCGGACCGGCTGGTGCCGGCTCGCGGGCTGCTTGCCGTGTCGACGTGGCCGACGGCCCGTCGAATGATCGGCCCGCTCAGCCCGCGCGTCGACTTCCTCACCGGAGCCATCGGCCTCGCCGACCAAGTCAGCTGGCTGAATGAACCGACCCTGCCGGCATTGAGCCTGCTGTGGCGGTTCGCCACGAACATCCCCGGTGCGGCCGAGTCGTTCGGCGCCATGCGACCGGAGAAGGTCGCCGAGGCCGCGCGTGCGGAACTGGCGATCCACGAACAAGCCGACCAGGCACATCGCCAGGCGGCCGCCGACCGGGCCCGGGCCCAGCTCGATGAGATCCATCAGCTGTTCGGCTCAGCCCTCAAGGCACTACCCCGGACCAAGACCAAGGATTGAGCGGACTTCCTGCCCGCGCTCCCCCGCGAGGAAGAAACTGTGAACGACATCGACATCCGGCTGGACGCCATCCGCGGGACGGCCACGCCGAAGGCCCACAACGCGAGGACCATCGCCGCGCTGACTAGCAACCCCGGCTGTGCCCGGCGGAGCGTGCTCGACGCGGCGGCAGTAGACAAGCAAGCATTGTCCGAGCACCTCGGCAATCCCGCCCCGTTCGGTATGTCCACCTTCGCCATCGCCCGCGGCAACTCCTTCGAGGGCTACGTCAAAGCCCACGGCTGCGCCGAGCTGCTGCGGTTGCTGCGAGAACACCTCGGCCTACCCCTGCCCGAGGTTTCCTACGACGATCTGAACACCGTCGGTGGTCGCGAGACCCTCGAAGCACGCCACCTGCGCACCCGCCAGCTGCTGAGCCGTGCCCTGCGCTCCGGCGACGACGCCGGCACCCTGTTCGACCACCCATTGCTCCGGCTGACCATTGCAGGCCAGCCGGTGTACCTGGAGCCCGACCTAGTCGCGTTCCGTCTGCGCGGCCGCTTCCACGTCGTCGAGATCAAGTCGTTCCCGGTGATCGACGGCCGGGCCGACGCCGGCAAGGTCGCCGCGGCCGCGACTCAGTCCGCCGTCTATGTCCTGGCTCTGCGCGAGCTCGTCGCGGAGCTCGGAGGTGATCCGGGGATCGTCTCTCACGATGTCTTCCTCGTGTGCCCGGAGAACTTCGCGAACCGTCCGACGGCCGCGCTGGTCGACGTGCGCAAGCAGGTGACGGTGGTGCGGCGCCAGCTCACCAGGCTGGCCGACATCGGCGGCCTCGTCGCGGAGCTGCCCGCCGGTTTGACCCTGGACCTACGATCGGACGAGACGGGCGTGGCGACGCGCCCGGTCGCGGAGCTGCGCACGGCCCTGGATGCCATCGACGCGCGGTACGCGCCGGAGTGCCTGGACACCTGCGAGATGGCCCGGTACTGCCGGGCCGGCGCCGCGGGGCATGCCGCGGCGCTCGGCCGCTCGGTCCAGGAGGATCTCGGCGGCGTCGACAGCCTCCGCGCGGCGATCGGGCTGGCCGACGGCTCGCGCGCGCCGGGCGAACACGAGCTCGAGGCGGCCCGGGTGCTCCAGCTCGCCGAGCGCCTGCGCCGTGAAGCCCTCGGAGGTGCCGCGTGAGCGCACTGACCTCACTCGCCCGCGCGTACGCGGTCGACCGCGGCCTCGCCCAGCCGATCGCCACGGTGTGCCACGCGCACATCAGCGCGCGGCCGCTCGTGTGTGTGCCGCTGGCGATGGCCGGCGAGGCCAACGCGCCGCTGGCCGTCATGATCGGCGACGACCGTGACGCGCCCCGCGTGCTGATCGTCCCCCAGCCCCGCAACCGGGCGCTGCGGTTCGGCTTCGTCCATTCCTTCGCGCTGGTGATGCTCCACTACGTGGGGTCCTTCGCAGGCGCGACGCAGAACGTCGCCCGGCGAGGTGGCCCGCCCAAGGCCCGCCCGATCGACGCGCCACAGCTGTGGGTGCCGAACCACGGCGGGATCGACTTCCTGCGGCTGCTCGGGCGTTCCACACGGTTCCGCAGCACGACCGGGCCGCATGCGGTCGAGCTGTCCGTCCCGACCGTGGGCAAGTGGCTCACGTTCCTCGGGGAGCGAGCCGAGTACCCCGGCTCGTCGCTCTTCCTGGCCGCCACCGACGTCCTCACCCAGCACTGGGCCACCGGGCAGAGCGCGATCGAGGACCAGAACCTCGCCGCCCTGCTGGGCTGGATCGCCCCGCCGACGAGGATGACCGGCGCTGCGGCGGCCCGGCTGGCCGAGGACCCGCTGCTCAGCCCACCAGCAGGCCCCGCGACGGATCCGACGTTCGACCGCGAGGTGCTCGCGCCGGCCATCGCCGAGTACGACCGGGCGACGGGTCCCGCTCAGCACCGCCGGGCCACGGCCAGGTTGGAGGCGGCCCTGCGGGATCAGCTCGCGCCGACCTGGACGCTGCTGTGGCAGGCCATCGACCTGCTCCGCGCCCTGCCGCCGGGCGGGCACGTCGCAGCCCGCTGGGACCAGGACAAGGACGCCTACCTGCGCTTCCACACCTACCTCGCGGACGGTGGCCGCCCGCAGCCCAAGCGGGACAGCGCGGTGATCTCGGCGTTGCGGCTCAACGAGCTCGAGCGGTACAAGGCCGCCTACGACGCCCAGCGGGCCTTCGACGACCCGCTGGTCATGGCGGAACACCGGATCACGGGTGAGGCCTTCGCGGGCACCGTGACCTCGGTCGTGCCCGACCGCCGGGTCGGTGTCGGCCAACGCGCCAAGCTCCGCCCGCTGATCACCGTGTCGACGTCCGATCCGGTCCGCCTCGTGCCCGGCGACGCCGCAGTGACCGACCGGACGCGCCCTCGGCAGGCGGGGCAGATTCTCACCGTCACGGGCGAGCTCGGCGACCTCGAAATCACCCTTGAGCTGGCGGGTGGGACCGGACGCGGCCTGACCGCGCCGGCTGGGACGGTTCCGCTGGCCGGAGACCAGGTGTGCTTCAGCTCTCTCACCGACTCCTACCAGCAGCGCGGGAACTTCCCCGCGCGCGAAGACACACCGTGGACGCACGGCGGTCCGCCCGCCCCGCCGGCTCCGAGGAACGACGACGGCAACGAGGAGTGGTCATGACCGATGCCGCCGAAGAGGCCGAACAGGTGGTCGGCGCGGTGCTGTCCGACTTCACGAACGGTGGCGGCCGGGGCGTCGTCGTGGACTCCCCGCCCGGCGCCGGTAAGTCCACCCTCGTCGCCAGGGCCGCCGTCGAGATCGGCCGCCGAGGCGAGCCCGTGATGCTGGTGGCCCAGACCAACGAGCAGGTCGACGCGCTCATCGACCGGATCGCGCGACAAGCACCCGAGCTGCGGATCGGCAGGTTGTCCGCAACGACCTATGAGCCCACACCGCGGGTCGCCCACCCTGGGGTCACCGTCGCCGGGCGGCTCGAGGACCTGAACGACCCGCACATCGTGGCCGGCACGGCAGCCAAGTGGATGCACGTCACGTGCCCGCCGTGGCCGTGGGCGATCATCGACGAGGCGTACCAGATGAGGTCGGACACGCTCTTGCGCGTCGCCGGCCGGTTCGAGCGTGCCCTGTTCGTCGGCGATCCCGGTCAGCTCGACCCGTTCTCGATCATCGAGGTCGACCGCTGGACCGGGCTCACCTGGGATCCGATGCAGAGCGCTGTCGCGGCCTTGCTCCGGCACAACCCCGACCTGCCCGTCCACCAGCTTCCGGTCTCGTGGCGCCTCTCGGCGTCGGCCGCCCCGCCGGTGTCGGCGGCCTTCTACCCGTTCACCGGGTTTCAGGCGGCTACCGGCCCTGGCGAGCGTCGCATGGACTATCGGACTCGGGGGTTCGGTGGTCCGGCCGACGAGACGCTCGAAACCGCGGCGCGGACGGGGTGGGCGTTCCACGAACTGCCGGCCCGGCACACCCTGCGCACCGACACCCAGGCCGTCGACGCGATCGTCGGCCTCGCCGAACGCGCCCTCCAGCGCGGAGCCACCACCTGGTCCGAAGCCACGCCGGAGGAGACCCCACTGTCGACCGACCGCATCGCGATCGGCGCCGCGCACCGTGACCAGGTCGCCGCGATCCGGCGGACCCTCACCACACGCGGCTTCCCGGCGATCAAGGTCGACACCGCGAACCGACTGCAGGGCAGCGAGTACGACTTGGTCCTCGTGCTGCACCCGCTGTCTGGCCGCCGCGACGCAACCGAGTTCCACCTCGAGTCCGGACGACTATGCGTCCTGACCTCCAGGCACCGCCATGCCTGCATCGTGGTGGCCCGTGCCGGGATCCAAGAACTGCTGGACGCGCACCCGCCCACCGAGCCCATGCACCTGGGTGTGCCCGCGAAGTTCCCAGACGGCTGGGAAGCCAATCAGGCCATGCTCACACACCTCCGCGACCACCGAGTGACGGCGGGATAGCCCATGAAACTTCTCCACATTTCCGATTGGCACCTCGGCCGGGTCACCTACAACGAACCCCGGGCCGTCGACCACGACGCCGTGCTGGCCGAGACGATCGACATCACGCACCGCGCGAAGCCTGACCTGATCGTGCACTCGGGCGACCTCTTCGATCACGCTCGGCCGTCCCATGTGGACATGAGCAGGGCCTTCACCGCCCTGCAGGAACTCGCGATCGTCGCGCCCGTGGTCGTCGTGGGCGGCAACCACGACTCGCCGTCGCTGTTCCGAGTCTTCTCACAGATCCTGGGCCCCGGCAGCAGGATTCAGCTCGTCGACGCGCCGCGCGACCCGCGCAAGGGCGGGGTGCTCCACTTCCCGATGGAAGGCGGCTCCGTGGCGCGGCTCGCCGTCCTACCGTTTGTCAACGCCAACCGGCTCGTCGATGCCTTCGAGGACCCCGACAGCTGGCGCGCGACTTACGCCGAGCGCGTCGGCAGGATGGAACGAGCCCTCGCGGCCGAGCTGCTGCGCGACTTCGACGACCGTCGCGACATCGCGATCTTCGCCGCCCACCTGCACGTTGGCGGTGCGAACTTCGCGGGCAGCGAACGGCCGGTGCACGCTTCCGACTACTACGCCACCACGACCGACGAACTGCCGGGCGTCAACTACGCAGCGTTCGGTCACATTCACAAGCCGCAGAAGCTGCCCGGCAAGGGCGTGACTGGCCGGTACGCCGGATCGCCGATCCAGCTGGACTTCGGCGAGGCCGGTGAACGCAAAAGCGTCGTGCTCGCCGACCTGCAGCCCGGCCGTCCCGCCGAGATCGACACCGTCGAGCTGAGCGGCGGCAGGCCTCTGCGCTTGCTCGAAGGCACCTTAGACGATCTTCGGGGGCTCGCCTCGTCGGTCGGCCGGGCGTTGTGCCAGGTCACCGTGCACACCGAGACACACCAGCCGGCACTGGCTGAGCTGGTCCACGACCTCCTCCCGGACGCCGTCGTCCTCCAGGTCACCGAGGTACGCGCGGACCAGCGGCTCGAGGTGCTCTCCCCGGCGGCGGGCGCCGCCGACGCCGAACCCGGCATGCGGGAGCTCTTCCGCGACTTCCTGACCGAAGTGGGCACCTCGAAGGTCGGCGCGGACCGGGTCATGGAGACATTCGGGCGGGTACTCACCGCCGTCGAGGAACAACAGCCGATCGAGCTCCCGGAGAAGGCGCTGCTCACGGCGCCGCTGGAGGCCGACCGCACGACCGAGGAGGTGCCGCGATGAGGCCCGTGACCCTGAAGTTCGCCGGCCTGCGCTCCTACCGCGGCGAGCAGGAGATCGACTTCACCGACGTAAGCCTCATGGCGATCGTCGGTGACACGGGCGCCGGCAAGTCCTCGATCCTCGAAGGACTGTGCTTCGCGCTCTACGGAGTCTGCACGTGGAACGGTAACAGCGGCAAGGACCTGATTACCGACGGCGGCGACGGCACCCTCCGGGTCGAGCTCGTCTTCCGAGCCCGAGGCAAGACCTGGCGCGTCACACGGACCACGTCAGCCGGTTCGTCGCCGCCGGCGAAGAACCGACTCGAAGGACTGAGCGACTCCTCGGACGTCGTCGGATTCCAAGCCGTAAATGACGCCGTCCAGCAACTCGTCGGCCTCGGCCACAAGGCCTTTCTCCGCGCGGTGGTGCTGCCGCAGGGGAAGTTCCAGGAACTGCTCCAGGCCAAGGCGACCGAACGCACCTCGATCCTGAAGAGCGTCCTCGGCCTCGACGAGTTGGCCGAGGTCCGGCGGCAAGCCGCCGCCGAATTTCACCGGCTCGCTCCGCAGCTGCTGGAGCTGGAGCGGCGCCGCGCACCATTGCCAGCTGACCCCGCAGCCGCCATCGCCGACGCCGACGAGCGGCTTTCCGCAGCTGCGGCGCAGGTCGAGCAGCTGAGCGACCTGACGTCCGTGATAACCCTCGCCCGCAAGGACGCCGACGACCACGCTCAGCTCGCCGGCAAGTACCGGACCGCGGCGAAGCGGCTGGCCGACGACCTCCCGGCGGACCTTGCCGACCACTACGCCAGCCTGATCAAGCTGGACACCGAACTCGCCGGCGAAATCACCGTCGCCGAACGGGAGCTCGAAGAGACCGAGGGCGAAGAGACCCGTCTTCAGACGTTTCTCGCTGAAGCGGACCTGGCCGGAACCGGCGTGTCCGGGGTCGCGTCGACGTTGACCGGCCTCGAGGCCCTGCGAGGCCAACTCGCTGAGGTCTCCGTTCAGGAGACCGAACTGGCCGAGGAAAAAACGGCGCTCGACTCGGCCCGGGCCGAGCTGCGAGAGCGCCGCATCGGCCACGCCGACCTCGTCACGAAGGCCGGGACGATCGCGGCTGAAGCACGGCTCGCCGAAACGGCGCACAGCGATGCGGGGACGAAGCTGAGCCAGTGCCGCGACCTGCTCACCGAAGCCCGACGCGCCACGACTTCGGCCTCGAACGCGACCGCAGCATTGCCGCAACTCCGACAAGCACTGCGCGAGCGTACGAGCGATGTCACAGACGCCGAGCAGGCCGTGAAAGACGCCAAGAAACGTCTCGGTCGCGCCACCAAAGACCTCGACACCCTGCACCGTAAGAACTCCGCGGCCCACGCGGCCGGTGAAAGCCATCCCGGCGACCCGTGCCCGATCTGCGTACGCCCCCTGCCCGTTGACTTCGCCCCTCCCACCACTGCTGGGACCGAGCAAGCCAAGACCGAACGCACGCAGGCCGAGCAGGAGACCGAAGCAGTAGGTGCCGAACTCGTCGAAGCCCAGAACTCGCGAACGGCCGCCCAGGTGCGCCTGGAAGAAGCGATCAAGCTCACCGACGAGTTGTGTGAAGAGCGGGACTCAGCCTGCTCGGCGGCTTTCGAAGCGCTCGGGGCGGTGGACTTCGCCCTTGACGACGAGACAATCCTTCAAGAGGTCGAAGAGCAGGTCCGCCGCGCCGCCGAGGCCCGGGAGACAATCGCCGTCGACGCGAAGGCGGCGCAGGATGCGATGAAGGACAATGACGCCTACTTGCGCCACACGGACCCGGCCGTCACGCAACGCGAGAAAGCGCTCGAGAAGAACCTATCGGCCCTCGACCGCAGGAAGGAGAAGGTCGCGACGCTCTACTCCGCCGTCCCCGAACCCTACCGGTCCGCCCCCGAGCCGACCGACGCGGCGATCGACCTGGGTGTAGAGAAAGCCAAGCAACGCAAGGAAGAACTCGATCGCATCACAACCCGGCTCGGTACCGTCCAGAAACAGGCGAAGCTGCTGCGCGACAAGAAGAAAGGCCTGGCCGAGAGGCGGGACAGCGAGGTGGGGCAACCCGCCACGCAGCTGAACCTGCTCGTGCAGACCATCGCCACCCGGTCCGCCGCAGCGGCCGAACTGACCGAAATGCCCGCCCCGGGGGACCGTCCGGCTCCGCCGTCGATCCTCGGCGACGCGCAGTGGGCACGCGATGTCCTGGCTGCCGCCACGAAGATCGTAGAAGGCTGTCGCAGCGCGGCGGCCGCTCAGGACGGCCAGGTGCTGGCTGCACAATCCCGCGTCGCCGAGGCACTCGCCACGGCCGGGCTCCCCGACGAAGCCCAGCTCGAAGGGCGGTTGACCAACGCTCGAACGGACGCCCGCGAGGCCACGCGGGACCGGGAAACCGCCATCGGCCTGCAACCACTGTGCGCCGAACTGGACAGCCGGATCGCCACCGCCAAGCCCGTCGTCGAAAGCTTGCACGAGCTGGACGGGCTCCTCGCCGATGGGAAGTTCCCCGCGATGGTCGTCAAGCGGCGACAGAGGGCGTTGCTGGAACACGCGTCGAGGCTGCTCCGATCGATGACGAGGGACCGGTTCGCGTTCTCCGCCGACTTCCGCATCGTTGACGGCCACACCGCACAGCCCCGCGACGTCCGGACGCTCTCCGGCGGAGAAACGTTCCTGGCGAGCCTCGCTTTGGCCTTGGGGCTGGTGGAACTTACCTCCCGGGGCGGCGGGCGCGTCGAGGCCCTGTTCCTCGACGAAGGGTTCGGATCCCTGGACTCCACCGTCCTGGGAGATGCCCTCGACGCGCTCGCCCGTCAAGCCGACGACGGCCGGCTGGTCGCCGTGATCAGCCACATGCGCGACGTCGCCGAGAACTTCGACGACGTCTTGCTGGTCACCCGCACCCCAGGCGGCAGCCAGGCGCGCTGGCTCGACCCCGCCGAGCGCGACCAACTCGTCACCGACGAACTGGCGGCCGGGCTGCTGAGCTGAACGCCGAGGCTCGTCGACCGGATCGCCCGGTGCCACAGCGGGATGCGGTCGGCGGTCGACACGTCACCCGGTCACTCCTTCTTGAGCGGGTACAGCGGACCGTTCGACCAGTTGATCTCTTCGTTCAGCTCCTCCGCGGCAAGAGTGGCGATGTGGCGAGCCGCGTAAAAATGGATACGGGCGCAGGAGAGCGCGCCGGTCAACCCGATGGAGTGCTTCCCGCCCGGCTTGGCACGCAAGACACTGCTGGCCGTCGCGACGCCGGTTCCCTTCACCGGGCCCGGCCACACTTCACTGCGCCAGCCGCTGACCAGGCCGTGCGTCAGGCAGTGACGCACCTCCATCCAGCCGTCTGCTCGGGACACGGTCTCATCCCAGCCGATCGTCTCGGTTGCGGGGCGACCGCTGACGCCCGGGATGTTCCACACCTGAAGGGAAAAGTCCCGCCCCAGCTTTGATTTCAACGCCGGGACCTCAGCGGCAACTTTCGAGCTGAACAACCGCACGGTGGGGTTGTTCATCGTGACTTTCTTGGCCACCTGGGCGAACCCGTGCCCCTGCAACAGAAGAACAACCGCGAGGAACTCCTCAACGAAGCCCTCAAACGCGGCGATCACCGAGAGCGTCACGGCTGGAGCAAGCGCGGCAGAGTTGCCCGAACCGCCTGCGTCCCGGGGATGCAAGGCGATGAGACGCTGCGACACCTCCAGCGACCTGAAGTACTTCTCCGCCGTTGCTTGCAGGTCAGGTGAGAACAACGATGCCCGCCTCTCGAATGTCGGCTCATGCCAAGGCGGATTCACGCTACACGAGTTGTCCCAACCGCTAGGTATCGGTCGCGACCCTAGGACCTTCGGTGTGTTTTCGCGTGAAGTGATCCTGACTACGTCGGGGACCATCGACGTGATCCATCGAACTTCCGCCGGGTCGATGCCGCATAGACAAGCGATTCAAGCACCGAGAACTCGACCAGCGCCTTGAACTCCTCCGACGGCTGGACTAGCGAGCGCGCCGAGTCGTGGTGAACTGGCCGGAGCTGGTTGATTATGCGCTTGGCGTATCGCTCTAAGCGACACCGAAGCTGTACCACCTCCTCGGCGAAGTCCCGCGCGGTCCGGTGCCAGCTCGGTGTTCGTCGGTCATGCATGATGGCGGGTCTAGGTCGCTCGCATCCGGGCTACCTCACGCAGCGCCGCTACCGCGTCAGCAGCCAACGACAGCGGTAGGCGTTCCTGCTCGACCCGCCGATGACCGCGCAGGTCGGGGCACAACAGCAAGTTGTACACGTCGCGTTCCCCCGGCGCGAGCAACGGCAGGGCTTTGGGGGTGGCCGGTTTCAGCGGCACGCCCTTCTGGTCTGTGTCGGTGCCGAATCGCTCGTAGGTCTCGTAAGTCGCCAGATCCATCAGAATGCTGTCGACCTCGACGCCATCCTCGCGCCAGCCGTTCAGGATCTCGTAGCCGTGTGTGTCGATGTCGCCCCAGTAGCAGAGGCGGGACGCGCCGGTCAGCCATGGGAACGCGGCCGCCGTCTTGCCGCCGAAGCCGTCGCCCTCCACCGCGATACCGCCCTCGACCGGCGGGAAGTGGAGGGCGGTGTCCTTGTTTTCGGAGATCACGACGACCTCGGGGCGGTAGGGCGGTGCGAAAGCGTCGCCGACCGTAGCGCTGTCGTGGTGGCGCCGGCCGGACTTCCGGTATTCAGAATCCAGGTAGGTGAAGTGGATCCGAGCTGGATGCGGAGGCAGCAGGCCAAGGCTCTCCTGGCAGCTGAGCGCCGTGATCAAGGACTGATGGGTGTTCAACCACTTGGCATGCACCCCGGGCACGGGCACTTGCCGCGGGGTGAGCCCCGCGGCGTCGTTCACCTGGAACCAGCGAGCGACGGTCTGGAGCAGGTCGAAGTCGACGTTACTGTATTCGTGTACGGCCCGGATCACAGTGGCGAGGTTCTCCGTCGCCGGGAACGCGTCGGTCAAGCGCGCAAGCCGTTCTTCAGCCCGGCGCAGCTTGACATCCCAGCCGTCCCCGGCAACGGAGGCCGCCGCCTCGATCGAGTCGATTTCGACGTGGGTGGGGATGTCCTGAGTTGTGCTGTACACGCGTTTCGGAGCCGTGAGCAGCCGAGCCGGGCGACCGCTCACCCATTCGCGCCACTCCCGCCGCAGCGGTTCGTAGGTGGTTTGCCACTCGTTCTCCAGCGCGGTCTTCGTAGTCGCTCCCAGGGAGAAGCGGTGTGGCCAAGACACGGTCGTCCCCGTGAGGTCAGTAGCCCACGTGTTGCCGAGCCTCCTGCGGATGTCAGCTGCGACGGCGGTGGGCGCCTTCACGCGGACTCCTCCGCCGCCAGTGCACGCACGGCCCGGCGGGTCGTCGGTGGCAGTGGCTTCACCGACGAGTAGCCGCTGGTGCTCTTCGCCATGTAGAGCACGTGGTCGGCGTGTGGTTCGAGTGCGGTGAACTGGCCGTACGGCGCTCCGATGATCAGCTGGAAACCGAGCCCCTTCCACGCGTCGACGGCCCGGCCAGCGAACTCGCTGTCGGCCTTGACGAACCCTTCGTCCAGGAACACCGGCGCGAACCGGGGACGGGCGTAGGCTTCGTCGCCCAGCTGGAACCGGAGCGCGGCTCCGACGATGAAGGCGACCAGTTCCTGGGTCTCCCCGCCGGACTTGCCCCCGAGAGCTGCGTAGGTCGACCGTTCGCGGCCTTCGTCGTCGTAGGACACCGCGGTGATCTCGATGTGCTTGCGCACGTCGAGGAAGTAGTCGCGGTGGGATTTGCCGGGGACGTCTGTGCGGATGTGTCGCATGAAGCGGCGAAGCCGGGTGAACCAGTTCTGGACCTGCTCGTCGCTGAAGGTGTCGGTGTCAGCCCGGGAGAGGACGTTGAGTTCTCTCTTGAACTTGACGACGTCGTCACGGCGCAGCTCCCGGAGGTCGATCTTGAGCCGGTACCGGTGGGCGCCGAACGGGAGCCGGGCGAGGATCGCGTTGACCGGTTCGAGCCGGTTGCGGATGTCCTCGACCGCGAGGCTGAAGGCGCCGGCGAGCGGCACGAGGTCCTGGCCGGACCAGTCGGTGAGCCGCTTCGTCCACTCCCGGCGGCGTTCGTGCAATCCGGTCGCGGTGATCGTGTCGAGGATGCGCCGGAACGACGGGTGGTCCTCGACCGAGGTCGAGAGGCTGGGGTCGGGCCACCGTTCGAGGTAGTTGCGGAACGTCTCCTCAAGCGAGCGGGCCGCGTTGCCCGCCTTGTCACGGGCCTCCTTACCGCGATCGGCGAGCTTGCTTTTCAGCCGGCCGGCACCGATCTGGAACCCGACCCGGTCATCGACCGTCGCTACCAGCGCGAACTCGGCGGTCAGGAGCTCAGCCTGTTCTTCGGTCAGGGTGACGACCTGTTCACGCTCGATGCGCTGGATCTCGCCGACGACGTGGTCCTTGCGCTTGATGACTTTGCCGCGTTCCGCTTCCAACTTCTCGAGTCCGACTTCGAGGGCACCAATTTCCCGGCCGACGCTCGTCAACGCGTCCTTGAGGCGCTCGAGTTCCTCGCTGAGCGCCCGTAGCGCGTCATCCGACTCGAGAAGAAGCTTCTTCTGCTCATGAAGTCGTTCGATATCCGCTCGGATGCTGTCCGGATCGATACTGCGCCACACGGTCGCCAGCACGAGCTCATGTGCTGCCTTCTCGGTGTGAAGGCCGTTGAACTCGATCTCCACGGCTTGTCGTCGCCGGTCCAGGTCATGGAGGATGCCCTCGAGTTCGCCGAGCCGTTGCTTGATCTCGGCGACCCGCTCTTCCTTCGAAAATCCGATCACATACGGGCCGCTGAGCTCACCATGAGCTCCGGAACGGCCTTGCCGGGTCTGGCCGTTGACCGTGACCCGGCGTCCCCCGCGACCGAGTTCTTCGGCGGTTTCGACGCACAGCGCGTCCGTGTTCGAAGCGGTGATGCGGTCCTGCACCCATGTGGTGAAGGGCGTGTTCTTGAAGGCGAGCTTGCCCGACACGAACCGCGGGTCCATGTCCTCCGGTTCGAACTGTGCGAGGTCGATCCCTTCGAAGTTGACCCGCCGCGGCAGTCTGATGCCGTCGATCAGGCGGGAAACCCGGTCGAGGTGCCGTACGTCGACGAGCAGAATCCGGGCGACGCCGAACAGCGTCGTTTCGACGGCCTTGCGCCACTGCTTGTGCTCGGGTCGGACGTCGATGAGCTCTCCGGCGAACGGGAGGTTCTTCGGTTCGATGCCGGTCGCTTCGGCGATCAGCATTCGGGCCTTGTGCAGGCCCGGGTCCATGCGGCCGTCGCGATCCTGCAGTGACCTGAGTTCTTCGCCGAGCTCTTTTTTCTCGTTGCTGGGCTCGTACAGGTCGGTGTAAAGCGCACTTCGGCGTTTCTCGACTGCTTCAAGCGCAGACCCTAACCCGCCAAGGAAGTCATTCGCTCGCTCCTGCGCCGCACCGAATTCCGCCTCCGTGTCGATCCGCGCGCCGAGACAGGCAGTCAACCGGTCGAAGCTGCCACGCTGTACTTCGGCAGCCAGGAAATCCTGCTCCAACACAGCGACGTCCGCATCGATCCGCTCGAGCGTCGCTTGGGATTCGTTGTCACCGAGGTCGACCTCGACGGCCAGCTTCTCCTTGAGAAGCCGGGCCTCCCGCTTCTCCGCATCGGACTTCTGTTCGGACGTCCGCTTGCGCTGGTCACGAAGGCCGTCCTCGGCTTCCTCCAGCAAGGCGTCCTCGGTGGTCAGCTTCCACAGCTCGAACGGGCTGTCCCCGGTGCGGTGGATCCCGAAGGTGTCGATGAGCCGGGCATCCGCGAGCGCTTTTTCCCGTTCTTCGCAGAGTTCTGGCACCCGCGCCAGCGCCTCGGCCTTCTTCGCTTCGGTCGCCATGGCTTCGTAGGCGTCTTCGAGGTCCTTGAAGTGACCGATCGCCGCGTCGGCCGCCTGGTAGGTTCCCGGTGTCTCGATGACCATCGACTTGTACAGGTCGTCGACGGTGCGAACCTGCTGCCCACCTTGGATTCGGGCGAGCAGCCGGACGGCCTTGGCACCGTCACCTTGAGCCCCGATACCGAGCCGCGTGAAGAACGCTTGGGAGAAGGCGCCGTAGGATTCGTGCATCTTCAAGTTCGGGAACCGGGCGGTCACCGCACGTTTGTCGAACTTGCCCTCGGCGAACTGCTCGAGTTCCCGCAGGTCGATGGCGCCGTCGATGGTGCACATCTTGCGCGTCAGATCGCTGTCTCGTGCAGCGGACCGCGGTACGTAGTACAGCCGCGCGAGGGTGTAGCGACGTTCGCTGTCGTCGATGAAGGTCACCGCGAGGGCGCCCCAGGTCGCCGAGTCACGGCCGCGCAGAACCTGGTCGGAGAGCTCGCCGGTGCCGGCGTCCCTGCCGGTGTCCAGTTTGCCTCGCAGGTACGACACTAGGCTGCGTTGGTCGGCGCTGCGCGCCCGGCCGACGGTGGCGTCGTTCGACGCCCCGTTGAACGGCGTGTTCGCGTCCATGACGAGCGCGACGTAGCCGTCGAGCAGCGTCGACTTACCAGTGCCCGACGCGCCGGAGAGCAGCGTCGTGGTGCTCGCGAACTCGACGGTGCAGTGGCCGTGGAACCCTCCCCAGTTGACCAGTTGCAGCGTCTCGACTTTCCACTGCGGCGTTCCCTCACCGGCTCCGGGCAGGTACCGGACCGAAGGCTGGGTCGCATCGGCCGTCACGACGTCACCTCACTCTCCGCCACAGCGGCATCGGCACGGTTCTCGTCGATGAGCCATTCCCACAGCTCGTGCAACCGGGGCAGCGGCAGCAGCACCGCGATGACCGGTGAGACCCGCAAACGGGTGGGGTCGTTGGTCCGAGCGAGGACCTTCGCCTTGAGGAGGCTTTCGACCGCGTTGACGGCCTTCGCCTCGTCACCGGACCGGTTGGTCGCGGTGGCGGGGCGGAACGAGGCGACGTGGGCGACGAGTTCCTCCCGCTCGATGGTGACGTCGTCATGCCCAGCAGCCTGCTCACTTTGGAACCGATGCCGGAGGAAGACCAGCATGATCGTCTCTTCCCGCGTGTACGCCGTGTCGTGCAGGAGCGTCGGGAACTCCTTCGCACCGCCTTCCGCGACCGCCTGCCGCTTGAACGCGACCTCGAAGTGCCGGTCCAGGTGGAGGTCCAGGAACAGGTCGTTCAGGCGGGCTTTGATCGGCGCGGGATCCTCGCGGATGACCCGCCATTCCGCGGGGTGCTGCGCGGCCGAAATGAATCGGTTCTTGAGCAGGATCACCAAGGCGCGGCGCTGAGCGAGTGAGAGCCCGCCCGTATCTCCCTCGAAAAGCGCGAACGTCGACTCGCCTTCTTCGGGCTCGGTGGCGTCACCGGGTTCGTCGATGAAGCCGGTGTCGTCGTCGAACTCAGCGCCGGAAGAGCCAGCCGGTTCGTCACTCATCGCCGGCTCCTTCGAGCGACCAGCCATCGAGTGTCGCCGCCTCGTCCGGGGTGAGCGTGATGGCAGGCACCACGAAGTTCCGCCGGTTCCCGTCCGGGCGGATCGCTTCGAAGACTTCTGGGCCGGCGTCGTCCCGAAGAGCACCGACCCCGTTCACGACGTGCAGGAGCCCGAGCACCTCGACCGGCCGGCGCAGGCGCGCCGGCAGCTCGTTGAACATCTGGCCGACGGTCCCCATATCGCCGGTCGCGAACGCGTCGACCAGGGCGAGCCGCAGTTCTTCCAAGGACGGACCGCCTCGCATACGCAGCTCCTCGACGGTCGGCGGTTCCGGGGCGTCCTCCTCGACGTCTTCCAACGGCGGGGGTGGCGCCGCCGAGGCCGGATCCCACAAGCGCTCGCGAAAGTGACCGACCTTCGCGGTCGGTGGCAGGAGCCCGACCGGGACCGTCGCCCGAGGCCCGGCCGTCTCCATCCACGTCGACAGTTCGCGGTCGATGCCGCGCAGTACCCGCCCCAGCTCACGTTCCTGGAGGGCGTCGTGGTTCACGATGTGCTCCTTTAGCGTCGCGGTGAGCCGCCGGCGCTG
Source organism: Amycolatopsis sp. NPDC003861 (assembly GCF_053605405.1). NCBI lineage: Bacteria > Bacillati > Actinomycetota > Actinomycetes > Pseudonocardiales > Pseudonocardiaceae > Amycolatopsis > Amycolatopsis sp. NPDC003861. The sequence goes on along the minus strand of NZ_JBSGJD010000002.1, from coordinate 56,635 downwards.
CGCGAGCACATCCTTGGTTCCCTGCCGGATCACCGCCTCAGCACCACGGATCTCGCTCAGGTCCCGGGTCTCGAGAACGGCCGCCGCGGGGTGCGCGAGGATCACTTGGACGTTCTCCCGCAGCTCGAGCAGGAGCGCGTCATCGCGCAGTAGCACGAAGGCTCCATCGAACGCCCGCCCTTCCGGAGTCGCCTTCACCAGCTCGTCTTGGTCGCGCAGGTATTCGTCGAGCACCTCGGCGACGGCGCGGTCCTCGTCACGAAAGTCCCTGAGGATCTTGCGGTGCATGTCGAGCACCGACTCCTCGACGCGCTTGAAATCCGAAGGCAGTTGCCCGATCAGGTCGATGAGGTTCGTGTAGCCGTCCAGCATCCGGTCGTCGGACGCGGCGGCCACGTCACCCCCTGCTTCGAGTCGGTCACGCTCGGCTTCCAGTTCGTGGATCTGCACGTTCAACCGCTCGATGCGTGCATCGGCGTCCGGTGCGGCTTCGAGCGCCCATCGTCGGACCGTGTCGAGGATTGTCGTCAACCGCGACTCGGATACGAGCACTCGATCCCGGGACATGCTCTGTACGAGGTCGATCGCCTCCAACGCGAACGAAGTCAGCGAATATTCCAGGCTTCCGTCCTGGGCGTTGTCTCGGAACAACCACTGGTCGTTCACCCACGAGTTGCACAACGATCGTCCAGTCGTGTTCGGTGGCACATCGACGCCGTTCCCCTGCAATTCGTCGAGCAGAGTGTCGACCTGCACGTGCAGCCGATCGGCTTGCACCGAACGACGATCACGGGAGAAGGAGCACCGGAAAACCGCCACCCGCAACGCCGCCCACTTGCCGTCCAGCAGCCGAAGGGTGGGCCGTTCAAGGGCATCTCGCACCCGGGCGTGTTCGCCGACGACCTCGCTCACATACCCTCCCCGTGCCGCGGAACCCGAACCTCCCCGAGACGGTAACCCCGACCACCGACAGTTTGGTGCTTCCGCTTTCTTCGGTGGTCGCCAGTTCCAGGACAAGCGTTTCCCGGCGTAGGCAATCGTTACGATCTCGTGGTGTGGGAGGTGAATGTGCAACACGGCGACAGCCGCGGATCAGCCATCGGGTCGATCCGAACCTGCATTCTGACCGATGCGGGTGAGGCCATCCACCGGCGATCATCGGCGCCGTGACTCTCGATTCGATCACCGATGCGACAGCGAAGCGACTGGTTAGGCGGCCGCGCGCCGGCAGGCAAGGTCTCTGCGAGACTCGCCGGACTGCTACGGCTCCTACGTGCACTAGGTATCGCCGCCGCGGACGCGCCGCAGCGGCGCCTCTGCCGGGATGTCACGAACCGCTGGCCGTCGGATGACGGACGCTCCGAATCTGCGACCGTGACAGTGCCTCTTGACTACGCGAAGCCGGACGGCAGGGCCATCGACGTCGCGATAGCGCGGTCAATTTGCTCAGCGAGGTCGTCCGGCGCCGATCATGGTGGTGTAGTCGGGGTGGCCAGTGCCCTCGGCGGGTTGCCAGCCGATCACGCGAACACGTCCGAGATTTTTCGCGGCGCGGGTGCCCCAGGTGGTGGCCTCGCGTTCGTCGGAGAACGTGGTGCCGCGCATTTGAGAGAACAGCTGGATCAGCTGCCAGCCGTCGGTGGTGAACCGGATGTCGTGCCACTGGACGGAGAGCGGATCCAGGGCACGCCATGTGGCGGGGTCTTTTCCTGGCTCCCACATCAACCGTCCGGGGATGTCGGGACCGTCAAGGCGGGCGGCGAGCAGTTCGGCGGCCCAGTGTTGAGCCTGTTCGCGGGTGATGACCTCGGGGCCGGCTGTGGCCAGCAGCTCCCCGACGCTGGCCTCGCCCGGGCCGTAATGCAGGAGGTAAGTGCCCACCGCTTCGGGCAACTCGATTTGCTCGGGTAATGGCCGTTCGATACCTTCCAGCGGCACCCAGCCCATGATCACCTGGCCGGTTCGCAGCAAGTCGATGAACTCGGCAACGGTCCGAGGCGAGCTGGGCACCGCGGCGCTGGTGATGGCCACCGTGACGCCGCCGAGATCGCGGACCGCTTCGCGCCACGGGACGTCGCCGGAGCACTCCCAGCGGACTGGCATGTCCTCGAAGACGATGGCGACGTCGCTACTGTCGAGCCGGGCGACGACGTCCTCGACCGGGCGGTCGACGACGAAATCGTCGAACGGAGTCCCGAAGCCGAGCTGGCGGTACGGCTCAGTCGTGTTGACGATCCACCGGCCATCGCGGCGGACCAGCATGACCGCTTCCAGGCTGGGATTGACGAAGAAAACCGGACGGTCGTCGCGGATCGCGGTGCCGTCCTTGTCACGCCGTTGGCCCTGCATCAGGAACGTCAACACGTCATAGGACACCAGGTCGCCCCCGCCCATCCCTAAGCCCGGCTGTCGGCTCCACTGCGCTGGACGGCACCGTGGGTGGTGCAGGTGGGCGTAGACCATCGCCAGCATGTCCTCGACGACCAGCGCCGGGGCATCGTCACCGAGCGGCCATCCGCAGGTCTGGCAGTCTTTGGCCCACAGATTGCGCGCGAGGTCGTTGAGCCCGTCTTGGCCGAGGCGTCGCGCGGTCTCGGTGTCGACGGCGAACGGAAACTCGTCCGGCAGAGTAGACGCGGCCGATGAGGCGCGCCGCGCCCGGCTGCGCTTGCCCTTTCCCATGCTCAACCCCCGTTATGGCGTCGGACCAGGAGAAGCTTACTCTGAGCATGCACCTCGTTACGAGAATTAAGGAAGCCCCTTGCCTGTGGTGTGTATTTCTCACTGTTGGATTTTCCGACAGCTCGGCGCATGATGGACTGCGTAGCGGACAGATGCCGTTGGGAAGCGCGAGGTGGTTGCAGTGACGGAGCGTGACGACGACGATGTCGTTGTCTCCCGTGCGCAGCTGCGAAAGAAGAACCAGCTCACCTTGCCGGCCGAGGTGCGCGACGCGTTGCACCTGTCCGAGGGCGACGAGGTGGAGTTCACCGTGCAGGCTGACGGCGGAGTCGTGCTGCGTGGCATGACCGTGATACCTACAGATCAGAAGTGGTTCTGGACCGAGGAGTGGCAGGAGGGCGAACGCCGCGCCAGCGAGGAGATCGCCGCAGGTGACCTGCCGGTGTTCGACTCGATCGACGACCTGTTCGCCGATATCGACTGAGCCGCTCGCCGATGCCTCGCTGGTCCAAGACGCAGCAGTTCGTCCGAGACTTGAAGAAGCTCGACCGAGCCCAGGTCGAGCGGTTCAAACGGGTGCTGCACGAGGAGTTCGTGCCCGACCTCCGTGCCGGCAAGTTCCGGCCAGGGCTGCGGGTCAAGGGCGTTGTCGCGGCGCGGGGTGTGTTCGAAATGACCTGGGCACCCAACGGACGTGCGACCTTCCAGTACGGGGACGAGATCGTGCGAGGCGATCCGTACATCGTGTGGCGCAGGATCGGCACCCACGACATCTTCAAACAGCCATGAACCGCCTGCCTGCAACCGAGTCACCGACGGGAGCGGTACGGGGCCAGGGCCTCGAAGTGGGGCTTCGACAGAGCGAAGCAGTTGTCGCGGCACAGCGCTCGCAGTAACCGCTCCCGGTGACCGAAACCTGCGAGCCCCGCGGACTCGGTGGCCACGACCAGCCCGACAGCGATCCGGGGACCGTCAACGGCGATCGTTTCGGCAGCCGCGGCAGCCGACGGTTCGTCCAGCACCAGGTGGGCATCGTCGAGCAGGACGATCAGTCCCGGCGATCGCGGTGTGGGATCCAGGGCCGGTCCCGTCGCTGGCCGCTTCCTGATCTGCTCCGCCACGTGCTGCAGGAGACTGATCGTGTCGTCAATGGTTCCGGCCGCTGAGTTGGCCGCGGAACTGAACGTGGCTCGGAGACCGTTGCGGTCGAGGGGGTCGGCGACGGCGAGATCGAACAGGCCAGAGGCGACGGCTTCAACACCGACCATGCGGAGGAGATTGGTTTTGCCCATGCCAGCCGGTCCGGTGACGATGCCGTTCGCCGCGCCCGCGCCGGGCGTATTCAACCGCCAGTGACTTGGTCCGTCCATGCTGACGCCCATGTCGAAGAGCCCGATGGCGGGATCGTAGGTGGGGCCGACGTAGGGAGCGTGTTTTGGCAGCCAGCTGAGCTCGTTGTCCTCATCGGTGTGGGACTCGAGCATCACAGCGTGTCCTTCGATCGGCGGCGGAGCGGTCGATGAGTCAAGCCGCACCCGGGCCAAAGCGACGTCTCCGGTACTCAACACCCGCCTGATCTGATCTGGGTTGGACATGCTCGCCGGCTCCATCCCGGTCGAGATCGCCAGCACTGCCTCACCGCTCCTCCGGATTTCCTCGATCCGGGGATCGCCGGGGTGCGAGATCGGGATGAACCACAGCCGTGAACCGCACCTGACGATCACGGCGTCTTCCCGCAGCCACAAAGCCATCTCCGATCGCGATCCGTGCGGAATCTGTCCCCCGGGGCGCTGCAGCCCGAGCATCTTCCATTCGCCGACCGTGGTGCAGCGGTAGCGACCCTTGGCATCAGCAGCCAGGCCCACCATCTCGTGCGACGGATTTACCAGGATGGTTGGCACAAACGGGTCGCGGCCGGGGTCGCCGAAGGGGACGCCCACCAGCCGTGCCGACGTCGAGTTGTACCGGGTTCCCGTAGGAAGCGGGGTACGAGTCCACCGCGGGCGCTGGCACGCCCGATGATGCAGCGACGCGGTGACCTCGACGAACTCGACCACAACGAGTGCAGGGTCTTCTCGCTCGAGCGGTTGGCCGCAGGTCTGGCAGGCCGACGGCCATAGGTTGTGTCCCAGTTCCTCGAGCCCACCGCGGCCGAGTTCGGCCTGTGTGAAGAAGTCGACATGCATCCGCCGGACCGCCACGAAGCCCACAGTAACGAGCCCTGCACGTTCCAGCTTCGGTTTCGTGTCGTATCCCGGATGTGGGTTACGTCTTGCCTGAGGAGAAACGATGGTGACCAGGCAGGCCGAAGGCGCTCGGCGTAGCAGGGCTCAGGCCGCCGCTGGCGGGGGCCTGGCGCGCACGGTGTAGCCGATGGCCTCCAACTGCCGGATGAGTTTGTGTGCTCGCCGGTGCGGGGCCTGACGTCGGCACCAGTACCCCGTCGGCTGACCGCGCCGCGCTCGCGAGCCCGCAAGTGTTGCCGCCAGTTCCCCGAACTGCTGGTCACGCGCTGCACGAGTACCGAACCACCCCGACGGCAGACGCACCGCTAAGAGCCCCGGCACCCGTCGACAGTCTGGATTCGCCGGACGTCTTCCGCGGAGCGCGCCGTCTTCGCGAACCGGTCGACCACACTTCGGCCGGCTCGACTCCCAAGACGGCCACAGCCTTGTCCAGATCCTGTTCCGATCCGCGTCGGGCTCAGCAACATGCCCGCAGTCGCGAGCCGTCCTGATCCGTTACACGGAGCACGATTCGATGCCGAGCCGGCCCGCCGAGCCGATCGCGCCTTACAAGGCTTCTTGAACGCGCTTCAGCACGGGCCCCCAGACCTGGCGGACATCGTCGAGCTGCTGTTGCCCGGGGAGTGCTTTTCCGCTGTAGCGGTAGGGTTCCCAGTTGGCGCGGAGGAAGACCATGTTCCCCTCGATGTGGACCACTCCTTCGCTGACGAGTACGCCGAGGGCGCGGTTGAACTGCTCCGGCGGAAACGGCTGGCGACCTTCGAGCTTCTTGATGAACACTCCTCGTTCGCCGTCGTGGCCGTGGTTGCGGGTCAAGCTCATGATCTTGTTGAGGAAGCGGATCACCTTCTGGTCCAGCTCCTCCTTTTCGGGTAGCTCGGCTCGGTACTCGTACCACGGGTACGCCAGCTTGAATCCGCCCGGCACCCGAAGTTCCAGTTCGCTGGCTCGCGGGAGGTGCTCCGAACCCGCGTGCAGCTCGAGCCGGTCGGTGGCTTCCAGCACAACCGACGGTTCGTCGTCGGTGTTGCCTGCCGGGCGTCGCGCGAAGTCGAGGGATTCGGCTTCGACGACGATCTCGGCTGCGTGGACGAAGAGATCGGGACCGATTTCGGTTCCTTGCAGCACAACCGTGCCGCGGCTGTGGACGGAGAGTTCCGACAGCGGTCCGAGGAGCCGCAGTGTTCGCGCCTGCTCGGGGAGCAAGGCGAATTCGGTCAACCGGCTCGCGGCGCTGGTGGACAACGAGCCGGTGTAGTGGTCGTCACCGGCTGCTTGCGCCAAACCGGCGCTCGCTGCCGACTCGCTCCATTCGGACGCGATGAGTGAAGCGTGCAGCGCTGCGAACTGCGCTTCGGTCAGGACGAGCGAATCGTGTCGATTCATGAAGTCGAACAGGAAACCGGATTGGTGACCGATCTCCACGAGGCGGGACGGAGAAAGGCAACCCGCGTCGAAGACTTTCGACGCGACGTACGCCTCGAAGATCGGGCTCGCCCAGCCGTGTTCGGTGCGGAACGGATGATCACCCGAGAACTCGGTGACCTTGCGGATGTATTCTTGCCGGGCTTCCGCGCTCGTCAAGTACGGCAGGCTCGGTACGTCTCCCTCCTCCAGGAAATGACAGAGCCAGAGTATCTGCTCCTCGGGTCGGTAGGCCTGACCCGGTTCCAGCTTCAGCGTACGGGCAAGGGGCTCGAGCTTCGTCTGGTCGCGCTCGAGCAATCGGGCGAGAATTGTTTCCAGCAGGTCGACCAGATCGCTGGTCTCCTGGAGTTGCTGTTCGAACCGCTGCCGGATCGCCAGCAGGTTCGGCTTGCCGATCAGCATCGCCGCGGCCGCGTCGAGGACGGGTGCGTAGCCGACGAACTCTTCACCATAGCGGCCCGCCGCAGACGCGCGGAGGGCGTGGATCAGCGCGTCGCGGGCGCCGCGGTACTCGGCGCTCGTCCGGTCCGCATCGGAGTCACGCTTTGCCACAACCTGGTCGATGTAGTCGACACATTGCTGGGGGGCGAAGTGGGAGATCTCCCACCAGGCCACCTCGACGCCGCCCTCTTCCAGCATCACCCAGACGTCCTCGATCGTCCGCTCGCGACCGAGGAGCACAAACCGAAGCCCCTTCTTCGCCCAGGTTGCGAGCGAAGACACGAACTCTTCCCAGGACTTGCCCGAAACGCGGGAACGTGCCTCGTCGAGCGAGTCGACGACGACCAGGGCTGGGGGACTGGTTGGCAGTCGGCTGGTGACGTCGTGGCTCCCCAGGTACTTGACCAGCATGTACTCGAACGAGGTGCCGCCGACGGCTTGATCCTTCTCGAGCTTCCATAGCGGTGCGCCCAAGCGTGTTGCGGTCTCGGTCGCCGTGGTGCTCTTGCCTGCTGCACCGCGGGCCGATATCAGGGTCACGGCAGCGGTCGGGTTCGAAAGTTTCTCTAGGAGAACTGGTGGCACGAAGAAGTCGGTCGTTCTCCGTTTTGGAACACCGAAAGCCTCCTGGTCATTGCCTGGAAGAGGTGAGAATGCAAGTGTTTCACAAAACTCATCGAACCCTTGCCTGCTGACCGTCATTTGTGCTCCGATCGCGACCTCGTTGAACGTCCGAGAGTCGATTCTTAGCAGATTTCTAAAAGTGGCACAATAAAGCCTCCTGTTGGTTATTTTTGTCAAAAGTACTGACTCTGGTCGGAAGTTGCCGGAAGATAGCAGAAGGAAATTCGGGATCCCCAAGTGCGAGGCCGATCGCTGAGACGGCCTGGGCGACGGCGATGGCGGCGTGGGCGGTGGGCAGCCCATCGAGTGTGTCAGATGCTCCGCCCGCCGTTGTGGACTTCAGGAGCGCGACACCTGGTTCGGGGCACGGCGGCTGCTCGTGGAGAAGTTCGGGCTGACGCTGGAGGGCCTGGACGGCGCGGTTCCACCAGGTGGTGATCTCGTGGCGGAGGGCGGGTTCGTCGCGGGGGTCGGTGCTGCGCAGGGCGGGTAGGTCGGCGGCGAAGCTGCCGGCGATGGCGGGGTCGAGGGCTGCTGCGGCGGTGAGGATGTAGGTGCGCAGGCGTCGTACGGTCCGGTTGTCGTCGTCGGTGGAGAGCAGGACGCAGGCTGTGGTGGCGAGGTCGAGGAACAGCTCGCGGGCGACCCGGGCCGGTGTGTCGGGGGTGGCTGTTGCTGCGGCCGTGATCAGTGACAGGAGTTCGCGGGCCTGGCGGATACGGCGGCTGGTGTTGCCTGACCTGGGGAGCAGTTGTTCGAGTGCGGCGTGGAGATCGTTGTACGGGTCTCCGTCAGGATCACCGTCATCGTCGTCGTGGAGGGCTTCGATGGCCCGCAGCGGGGGGCAGCAGGAGGCCCGCGGCTTTGCTCTGCTTCGTTGTGCCGGATGCCTTCGCGACAGCGTCGGCACCCAAGATAATCAGGGCGTCGTGAATAACGTGGTGCAGTGGCCCGACAGTGACCTCGGTGTTGGACAACGCCGACCAGACCTCGTCGGAGGCCCCGTCGTCGAGCAGATCGGGATGCAGCAGCGCGGCGCGGACAAGAACATGTGCCTCGGCTGCAGTGGCGAGCTCCTCATCATCGTCGTCGGCGGCGACAGTGAGGCGTTCGTCGTCGAGTTCGGCGAACATGCCGACGGCGGAGCTGAGGTCGTCGCATTCCAGGTCAGCGAGCCAGAGCCACGGCGAGGGGGCGTTGTCGGTGAGGTCGTGGGTCAGGGTCGCCAGGACGCGCAGTCCCGCCCACAGCAGTGCCCGCAGCTGGTCCCGGCTGCGTCGTTCGGCAGTATCTTCGTCGAGGTCGCCGGTACGGCGGTTCCATTGCAGGTCGTGGTGTTCCATGAAGTTCTCGACGAGGACGTGGCCGCGCATCCGGTCGTCGTCGCGGTCGATGGCCGGCTGGTCGATTTCGGAGCGCACCGTATCCAGCAGCTGCTGCGCCAAGGCGGAATCGCCGCCGCCGTGGCCGGTCAGCGGCCGCCGGGTGCCCGACGCAGCCTCGTGGCGGCCGGCGGCGATCAGCAGTGTGCCGAGCTCGCCGGCGACTTCGCGGCCCCAGGGGTGTTGGGTGACGGCACCGGCGACGAGGTCGGCGGCGTCGACGGCTTCGGGGGTGTAGCGGCTTTCGCCGGTCGGGTCGTGCAGGTCGCGCACGGCGCCGGCGATCAGGAACTGGGCGGCCATCTCGAGCAGGTCGTGGCGCAGGTGCTCCGCGACAGAGAACCGCGGGCCGTCCTCGCGCAGCGACGGTAGCCAGTCACCGTCGGCGTCCGGGGCGGTCAGTTTGACGGCGCGGAGGGATTCGGTGGTCCAGCCCAAGAGCGCAGGTGCTGCGTCGGCGAGGTGCCGGCCGAGGCTCGCACCGATCGTTGTGGCGACTTCGAGGATGTCGGTGTCGAGGGCGAGACCGATCATGGCGCCGTCGCGGTAGCCCAGCACGCGCATGTCGAGCAGCCCGGGGCCAGCGTCATGTTGGTCCTCGGTGCTGTCGCCGTCGGCAATGTCAGGCTCTTCGTCTTCGTCTTCGTCGTCAAGCCACGGCACGGCGGGTACGTCCCAGCCGGTCGACAGCAGTTCGACGATCAGCTCTGGCAGTTGTGCCGCGGCCGCCGCGTCAGTTATCGGCTCAGGTGCGGTCATCTCCAGCCAAACGCCGTATGGCACGCCACACCCCTCCAACGACCGATCACCCTGACCGGCGTCAGTTTATGACGAGCGCAGATTGTCGTCCCGCTGCGTCATCGGCGGCACTGACTCTCGCAGCGCCGACCACCTTCCTGGGTCGATGTTCACACGTTCAGCAGAGCGCAGCGCTGGTTGACACTGTCCGTTGGATCGTCCCCTTGGTCCCCCCTCACGAGCCGGCACCGGTGGCTGCAACAGGAATTCGCCCAGGTTCCCTGGGCGTGCGAAGGGAGATCGGCAATGCGCGCAACGCGTTTGTCGCTCGCCAGCGTGCTACGACCGGGAACCTGCCAGTTGTGGGACTCGGTGAAGAGTTCCGTCGCCGGTGCCCGACGTTGCGATGAATCGCGAGCCGTGTGGTTCCTCGCCGTCATCGAGCACGATGGAATAGTTGCGTGACCAGGCGTTCAGGCCGTCCCGGATATCGGCGATCATGACGGCCGGGAGGTGACCTGCTGGTCGGTGCCGAGGCGTGTCGCGATCACGCACCCCGGTCCCGCGATGGGCCGCCGCTGTCGATCAGGACAGGTCCGGTGGTGTTGCGGTCACCAGCCGCCGCCGTGCGCGTTTGCGTCGGGAGGTGTTGGCCGCCAGGCTTGGTCGATGCTGTAGCCGACGCCTGCGCTGACGATCACGCTCGCGGCGATCAGGACGAGGCCGGGCGGGGAGGCCCCGAGCAGGATCAGGCCGCCGGCCTCCAGGGCCGCCGAGGTGGCGGCGCCGGCCGCGAAGCTCGCCCCTCCTTTGACGACCGCCTTGTCTGCCGGGGTACCGGACATGATGTCCAGGCCGACACCTGCTCCGGCGAGCATGCCGCTCGACACGGTCAACGGCTTGAGCGCCGGGCCGACGAGCTTCTTCGCGAAGTCGCCCGCCGGCGGGGTCACCCAGTTGGGTGCGCCGTAGCCCAGGGCGGAGCGGCTGCCGCGGACGGCCTGGTCGAACATGCCTGCCGAGGCTCCTCCGAACAGTTCGGCCTGTGCCGCTTGACGCAGGCCGCCGTCGGCGTTCTCCGCGATGAACGCCGCACTCGACAGTGCCTTCGCGTGGGTCAGAGCCGTCTCGGTATAGGCCTTGGCCTTGCTGGCCTCCATGAACAGGCTGCGGGACACGCTCACCGCACGTGTCGGGCTGCTGGTCAGGCTTTCGAGGAACGACTTGTGCCGGGCGAGCGCCGCCCGCAACGCTGTGTGCGCTGCGCTCTCGCGGCGGCGAGCCAGCCCTACCATCGCCGTCACCTCGCCGCTGGTGCCGCCTTGCGCGGGGTTGAGCAGCGGCAGCGGGAACTGGATGGAGTCGGCGGTGACCCGGCAGCCGACGCTGCGAGCCAGCTCCTTGGCCGCGGCCATCTGCAGCTTGACCGCACGGATCTCCTCGGCGAACGTGTCGACCGCCGAGACGATCGCGGACAAGGCGTGGCGCAGGCCGTCGGCGTGGTCGCGACCGCGGCGGACCCGATCACGGAAGGTGTCGGCGGCCGGGCCGGTCCAGATGTGCTGCGACGCGGTCACCGTGGTGGCCATGTCGTCGGCCAGCGCGCCTGCGGCTCCGGCGATGCCGGTCAGCCATGCTGTGGTGGCCTGCAGGGCGACGGGATCGCCGTCGACCCGGACCGCGATGGTGTGTGCGCCTCCGGCGGGAACCGGGAGAGCGGGAATCGGTGCTGGAGGCTTCACCGGCTGGCGGGTCCTTCCTGGCTAAGCGGGCCGTAGGCGGGCAGCATCGCGTCCGGGAGGCGGAACGGGCGGAGCACGTCGGCCCGGGCGTTGCGGTCTGCCTCGGCGTACCAGTCGCGTGCGTGGCCGAGGTTGGTAATCAGCTGGTCGAGCTCGCCGAGCTGCGTGCCGACCTCGTTGAGCAGCGAGATCAGCGCGCCGGCGAGAACGTCGCTGGAGGCGCCGGCGTCGGCGGGTTCGGACGGGACGCCGTTGCGCCGGTCGTTGAGCAGGTCGCCGCTGCCGTGCAGGCGAGTGGCCAGCACGTGAAGTTCCTGGACGTCGACACGAAAGCCCTCAGTCATGGTGCTCCTCGGCTACCTGTAGCGATTCCGGCACGGGACTGTCCCAGATGATCAGGTCCGCTCCGCACATCAGCTGTAGGCGTGCGGGGCTCACAGCGGCGTCGACCGCGATCCAGCTCTGGGCGCCGCCCAGGCAATCGACCAGTTTGTGCACGGACGAGTAGGCCAGCACAACGGTGCGGCCGTCCGGCGTGGAGTACGTCTCGGCGGCCGTCACGCCATTCTGGTGCTGCCCAGGCAGGAAGGTCGGCCCGATTTCCAGCCGGAGCCGTTCTTGTTCGGGGCGTCCCACGGAATTGGGATCGAATAGCTCCGGGACATCGTCGTTCCAGAACGACGATCCTGACGTTCGCATGTGCCGTCTCCGATCAGATCTCGGACGAGTGATCGCCACCGTGCCCGAAAAGCTAACAGCTTCCATGGTGGCCGCGACGCGCACCTGGGAAAGATTTAAGGTTACGCGCGAGTCACGTTGACGAGGAGGCTCGGCCGGTTCTTTGTCTTGCTGGACAACTGTTCCGTCTTTGACGACTGAACTGATCTACGGAACCCTGATACGTGACTTCGGAGAGGGTGGGGCCGGACGCATGGCCGGCCCCACCCGTGGCCGCTACCAGCGGCCGGCGTTGACGTGCGGCGGGGCCCAGTAGATCTCCGCCCACAGGCCGTGGTTGGCGGCCGAGCCCCAACCTTGGGCCCAGCTGGCCAGCAGGTTGCCTGCACTGGTGCACAGCCAGCCGGGCAGGCGGGTCTGGCACGCGCGCACGGCGCCCCAGATCGCGCCGTTGACCACATCGGCGTAGGACACGATGATCCAGAAGTGGTCACCGGTGATCCCCGTGGCCACCGCGGGCCTGATGCCGGACGTGTAGGCGGCGGCCGCGACGTGCCCCGTGACCTGCGTGGCGCCGGTCAGCTCCCGGGGACCGGTACCCACAGTCGCGACGCCCGCGAACGCCTCCCGCATCAGCGTGACGACCTCGGCGCGACCCGCAGGCGTGGCCGTCCGGGCCTGCCAGGCGGCCAGCTCGGCCGGGGTCAGCTGCAACTGCACGGGCTGGATCGCGGTGCCGACCGGGGCTGCCGAACCGCGCACCGTGGCGGGGCCCGTCGCTGCGGTAGCCAGTACGGTGGCCAGGGCAGCGAGCGCCGCCGCGGCGAGCAACCACCAGCGCCGGACTCCGCCGGCGCTGGTCTGCTCAGTTGTGTGAGTGATCATGGTCTTCCTCTCAGGCCCGCCGGCTCGCCTGTCCGGGCCGGCTGGTCAGGAGCATCGGCGGAAGACGTCAGGAAAAACGAATTCCCGGACAACCCCGGACGCCGCTCATGCGTATCGAGTTCGACCCTTGCCTGCAGCGCCGGCACGAGGAGGCCGTGATTTCCCCCTCCGTCACCAGTAACCCGAACCCGCGCGATCCTCGGGAAGCGCGGAGTCCGGCGGACCTGATCGCACAAATGAAAGAATTTCGCGAACGGTGTGGTGTCACCATACGCGACCTGGCGCAACGCACCGGCTTGCCGAGAGCGACCGTGCACGACGCCCTGAAACCGGACCGGAAGAACCTGAAAGACGACGTCGCGGCCGCGATCGTCGCGGAGTTGTACAAAGACACCGGGTTTCAGGACGCCTGGCTGCAGCAGTGGCGCTACCTTCACGGCCTGCAGGACGCCGAGAACACCGTCGTCGTCGAGCCCGCGCTTCCCGAACGACTCCCGCGATTCACCGGACGCGGCAACGAGGTGAGCCACATGGTGGAACGACTACACCCGGATGATGGTGACCCCCCTCGGCTAATTGCCTTGACTGGGCTTGCCGGGATGGGGAAAACGGCCCTCGCGATACATCTGGCTCATGAAATGTCTCACCGGCGGGCGTTCGACAAGAAACTGTTCGTCAACCTTCGCGGTGTCGATCCTGACCCGTCGCTGCGTCCCGTCGCTCCCGGCGCCGTCCTCGACCAGATCCTGCGGATGGTCGGCGTCCGAGCCGACAAGATCCCGCTCGACCTCGACGGCAAGACGACCCTCTTCCGCCGGATGTGCCAGAACCACCGCTTGCTGATCGTCCTGGACAACGCCAAGAACGCCGCCCAGGTCGGCCCCCTGGTCGCCCACGGACCTGGCTGTCTCACGGTGATCACCAGCCGGAACCGCCTCAGCGAGCTCGCCGAGACGATCCGGCTCGACATCGGCGGCCTCGAGCGCGCCGACACGCTCCGGCTGCTGCGCTCGGTACAGCCGCTCGCCGACGCCGATCCCGCTACACTGCGTCAGATCGCCGGTCTCCTGCACGACGTGCCCATGTCGCTGGTCAGCGTCCTCTTCCACGCCGAAAGCCACGCCGACTGGACGGCCGAGGAACACCTGGAACGCCTCAGGACCCTGTTCCCGAACGCCGCAGCAGCCGGCGACGATGCCGGCTCCGTGACCGGTCCGGGCGAAATCGAAGCCAGTATCGTCGCCCCGCTGACCCTGTCCTACCAGTCCTTGGGTGCAACGGCGCAAACCCTGATCTGCCTGCTCGGTCATCATCCTGGTCACGACCTCGACGACGAGACGGCCGCCGCGCTGACCGGCCAGCCGGTCGACTCCACCCGAGCGGCGCTGGCAGAACTGTCCGAGGCGTACTTCCTCAACTCGCTGGTTCCGGGACGCCACGAGCCACACGACCTCGTCCGCGGTTTCGCGGTGCTGCGTGCCATCGACGACGTGTCGCCCACCGCACGCCGGCAGGCCATGCAGCGAGTCGTTGCCCACTACCTCCAGGCCGCAGCGGCCGCGACGTCGAGTGCGTCCGGCGAGCACGCAGGGGCCGGCGACACGATCGACCCGCGGTATGGCACTGGGTGGCTCCGGGCGGAACTGGCGAACATCATCAGGCTCGTCCGCAGCGCTGCCGTCACCGAAGGCCTGCACTGCGCCGCGCACCAGCTCGCCGCAGCCGTCGTGCCGACGTTGGTCCAGCAGGCCCGCTACCGCGACATCGCCACCCTGCTGTCGGCGGCGCAGCCGGCCTACGTCGGCTGCGCACACACCGCCGACCACGCCCAGTCACTCAACCAGCTCGGCCAAGCCCATCGTCAGCTCGGGCAAACCGACCTCGCGATCACGCTGCACCAGCAGGCGCTGAGCCACTACACCGCCACGCGCGACGCCCTCGGCCACATTGCCACGCTCAACAAGCTCGGCCTCGCGCATCGAGCCCAAGGCCACGTGCACGAAGCCCAGAACCACCATTCGCGGGCAGCCGACATGGCAGTGAAACTGGGCTCGGACCGCGACGCCCTGATCAGCTTCGGCAACCTCGGCGTCACCCACGACCTGCTTGGTCAGCTCAACCAAGCCCTTGCCTGCTACCACCGAGTTCTCGACCTAGCCGCAGAAACCGACGATCCGCGCGCCATGGCGAAAGCCCGCAGCGACATCGGCATCATCTACGTCCGTCGCAACCACGTCACCGAGGGCATCGACCAGTACCGCGCCGCCCTGGCCATCCTCGCGGATTATCCCGACCAGCTGGCCGAGACCATCCTCCTGGAAAACCTCGGCATCGCTCACACCAAAGCCGGCGACCCCGTGACCGGATTGAGATACCTATCCCAAGCTCTCACCATGCGTGAAGAGTCGGGTCACGTCCGCGGCGAGTCCCACACCCACCACGACCTCGGCATGACCTGCCTCGCCCTCGGCGAGCCAGAGCGCGCCCTGGACCATATGCGCCGCGCACACGAGCTGGCATCCAGCATCGGAAGCAACCTCGAACTCGCCCTTGCCGAAAACGGTCTCGCAGAGATCGCCTACGCCACCGGCGACTTTCCGCAAGCAGCTGCCCGATTCGAATGCGCCCTTGACCACGCCCGCGCTATCCGCTGTCTCGACGAACAAGCTCGCGCTCACTTCGGACTCGCCCGCATCCCGGACCGTGCGCCGGCCGCCGTGGACGCCGACCGCAAGGCAGGCGAGAACCTCATCGCCGTCATGCAGGTTCCAGAACCGCCCGTTCCCCGAGTCGGAATGTGACGCACGCACCGCCCTGGCGCTCGCGGGCCGGACAACGGCCAGGCACTGGATCGACAGGCGACCAGCACGTACGTCGAAAGACCAAGGCTGCGAGACGTGGATCACTACGACATCCTGCCTAATCGTCCACGGCTGGCTCGGCCGGAGTTCGTTGTGCCGTTGGCGGCTGCTGCGGCGCAGTTCATTGCGGCCTCTCGCGCCATCGATTCCGCCGAAACTGGAATTCGACAGTCCGACGCCGCCTCGCTACTCGGTCAGCAATGACCTGTACCTGCGCGTGGGCACCGAACCGCTCGGGAACAATGTTTCGAAGCTCGAGGAACGCAAGGTCTGTCCCCGGTACACGGTCCTGGCCACGGGTGGCTTCATCGCCGCGACCTCTACGGATCGGGCACCAACCCAGTAGCCGTCGGCGTCGGTCCTGCTGGTGCCCTTCAGCCCAGTACCGCGTGGGCGGGAGGTGGGCCAGCTGGCACCGGCGTCGTCTGAGGGTTAGCCCAGCAGGTACCAGGCGAGCGCGCCAAGCAGCGCCAGTACCAGGGCGGCGGTTTCGGTCACCAACTTCAAGGTGACAGGGCCGCTCACCTTCGCGGGATGCGTGGCTGCCGTTCGAATCGTGCGGCCAGTGCATCCCGGCGTTGCTGCCACGTCTGGATCTCGTCACGGTCCGTGATATTGAGAGCCAGCAGCAATCCTGCGAGGGCGTCATGAGTCGGCATGTGCCGTCCGTCCAGGCAATCAGCGATGGTGGACTTCGGGACGCCACTGCGTGCTTCCAGCGCCCGAATGGACAGACCCGTTTGCTCGCGGAGGCGACGAAGTGCCTCGGCGAACTCCTTACGAGCCTGCCGATGAGCAACAGGGGATGGGGCCAGGTGCTGCTCGCTGCGACTGACCGCCATGGCGACTTGCCCAGGCGTGGTCTGCCGTCGCAGTTCACGTGCCTCAGGGGTGCCGAGGGTCGTCGCCTCCAGCTGGTTATGGAAGGCGACCAGCCGCGACCGGGCCGCTTCGACTTCGACGGTGGCCACTGTGCGGCCGTCGTGCTGGATCACGAGGTCAGCCAGTTCCTGCACCGCTTGCTCGCGTTCGGCGCTCGGGGCCAGCAACTGCAGATGCGCGAAGTAGGCGAGCATCGCCTGGAACTGGTCACCGCGGAGCTCGTCGGGTGCCGGTTCGGGAGCCGCCACGCGGCGGACTTCCGAAACACCCATGAGGCGCAGCCACGCGACCGTGCTGGTTTCCTTGACCGACACCGGAATCCGGTGGTACGAGCCCGCGCCGGCGGCGGGGTCCGCTCGGACTGCGTCCTGGTAGAACGTGTCGGAAACGATCAGCGCCAGCGCGGCACCCGATTCCTTCAGCGCTTCCTTCGCCGTGGGCGCTTCCAGGAGGCGGAACGCGAAACTCGTCGCGGGGCCGACGGTGCCGTGGCTGCCCTGGTAGACCTCGCCGGCGTGGAGGGCCACCCGCAGGCGGACGTTCGCCTCCTCCGCGTGCACCGCGTTGTACCGGCGCAGCTCCGCGAGCATCCGGTCGGGTAGCTGGGCCACCAAGTCGGCCTTCGGCACCTCCGAGGGGAGCTGGATCATCGCACCGTCGCCGGTATTCTCCACGAAGAGCGTGTCCCACGGGATGCCCGCCTCGGCGAACGCCGTGCGCATGAGCGTCCAGAACCCGTCGTGGACGACCAGCCGGTGGGCTGTCGTGCGCTTGGGGTCGTTGTAGCTGGCGATGTCGACGGCCATGATCGTCTTGTGGTGCGCAGCCGCATAGCTCAGCATGACTTCCCTCGGTTCGCCTTGCGGCGCTGAAGCTCAGCGCGGTACCGGTACAACCGCTGTTTCACGGCATCAGCGCTGACGCCGAGTTCAGCCGCGACCTCGGCGTAGCTCTTGCCCTGCAGGGCCACCGCGATAACAACCCGGGCGGTCTCGGGGGGTGATCTTTCAGCCCGTGCAGGTGCTCAAGAACCAGAGCGCGGCCGATCGCGACATCGGCCGGGTCGTCGTCGTACTGCGGATCCAGGGATCGGCGCCGATCCAGAACAGCGTCGCCGGCAGACGCCGCCAGACCGTAGGGGCAGGTTTGCTTCCAGTGCTCGTACTCGCGGTACCAGGTGCGGAAGACATTCGGGAAGGTCAGCAGGCAGGCCCCGATGAAGTAGGTCGCCAGCGCGGCGCCCTTCTCTGGGGACCACTCGCTGCCCGCGAGGGCGCGTTCCTTGAACATCTTCAGAGCCATCGCGACGGTCTCCTCCGCGAGCTCGACCCGATCGTCCTCGCCGTCGCGGCCAGCCAGGTACTCGCGGACTTCGTCGGGGACCTGAATGCTGCGGCCGTGGCTGGCGCACAGACTGTAGATCAATCTTCGGCTGATCCAGGAGCGGATCACCGGGATGCCGTAGGCGGCCAGCGTGTACTGGAACAAGTCGAACTGCATTCCGGTGAATCCGTCGGCCCGTAGCTGCTCGACGAGGCGCCGGTCGGCCTCGAGCCGGAGCACGTTCTCAGCGGCGCGCCGTTCCTCCTCGTCCTCTTTCTGCGGGAGCGCAGCGCTGTGATGGATCGCCTGTTCGATCGACGGCAGCGACGTCAGAAGGACATCCTGGTCATCGGCGAGCGACGGCAAGGACGCGGACTCATCGGCGCCGACGCGCTGCGAGCTCCGGTTTTCCGGTTGTAGGTGCGTAGCTGGACGCGGCGGCTGCTCTGCGGCCCGCTCGCTCACATCCGTCTCCCTCTGCTTGCCCGGAACTGTCGGATGCCCCGGTCCCCAAGCGTCGTGTACGTAACCCTCGTATGTCAGGACCGGCCGTCGTGGTAACGGAAAATAGACCAGTTCCATGTGACGTCGGTCATATTGAATCTTTCGTTACCTGGTCCGCTGGTTTCGGCCTACCAGCCCGGAGAAGCCGGGCTGGCCCCGGGGAACGTAGACCTTGGCGGAGAACATGATGACCGGTCGCGACGATGACCCGAATGATGCACTGCTGCCTATCCGTACCGCCTTGGTGTTCCTGCTGGCCGTCCTCGCCGGTGTCGGGGCCGCCGTGCTCACCGCGCTCGCCGGGCATTCCGGTTTCGAGGCCGCTCTGATCGGTGCCGGCGCGTTCATCGCCGGTGTGAAGTTCTTCCACTGGCTGATTGCCCGGCACTAGGGGCTCGGTGGCCGTGTGTCTCACCACCCTCGCCGATGTCGCTGCTGACCGTCGTGGAGGCCATGGTCGGCGAACTCCTCAGCAGCCGCGACGAGTGCGGGCTGGCCCTAGATAGCTTGCTCCCGTCATCGGTGACGCAGGATTCCTGTCGAGCGACTGTTGCGGCTGCGCCGGACAGGACGCCGCCGTCCGGACTGGGTTTCGGTGGCGTCTTGGAGGAGGCGGGCGGTGGCTTCGGCGGCGTGGTGGGCGAGATCGGGCAGCACGGTGGCGTAGGTGTCGGCGGTCAGGGTGATGCTGGAGTGTCCGAGCAGGGCTTGGACGGTGCGCAGGTCGTTGCCCGCGGCCAGGGAGAGGCTGGCGGCGCCGTGGCGGAGGTCGTGCAGCCGTACCGGCGGGAGCCGTGACGCGGTGTTGAGCCGACGGAAGGTGACGGTCAGGAAGTCCGGCCGCAGCGGGGCGCCGTAGTGGTCGGGGAAGAGGTACCCGACCGGTTCGCTGGTGCCGGGGCGGCTGGCGAGCCACTCGATCCGCAGGCCCTGCAGCAGGGCGGCTGTGGTGTGGTCCAGGGCGATGACCCGGTTGCTGGATGCGCTTTTCGGTGCGGCCAGTTCGAGGTGCTTGCCGACCTGGCGGACTTGGCGGGCCACGGTGACCGTTCTCCCTTGCAGGTTCATGTCGGCCCACTGCAAGCCAGCTGCTTCGCCTCGCCGTAGCCCGAGGAGTGCGACGAGGTGGAACAGGACGTACAGGGGATGCTCGTGGCGGTGGAGCCAGGCGAGGAACTCGGCGGTCTGGGCGGCGGTCCAGACTGCAACCGCTGGGCGGATCCCGCTGGCCTGCCACAGCGCGATCCGGGTCGGGGTCCACACCACCGGATGCGGTCTCTGCCCGGACGGGAGTTCCACGAGGCGGGCCGGGTTGAAGGCCAGGAGGCCGCGGCGGACCGCGGCGGTGAGTGCGGCGCGCAGGGTGGCCTGGATGCGCTGCAGCGTCGAGGGCGACAACGGCCGGCCGGTGGCCGCGTGGGTGCGGATCAGCGAGGTGAACATCGCTTGCACTCGGGTCGGGGTCAGTTCGGCGACCCGTTCCCGGCCGAGGTGCGGTATCAGGTGGCGGCGGACGTGCATGGCGTAGCTGCGCATCGTGGATGGCGCGAGGTTCTCGCGGCTTTCCAGCCACAACCGCAGCCACTGCGCCACCGTGGTCGCCGAGCCTGGAGTGCCGTCCAGGGTGGCGGGTTTGCTCAGGAAGTCCCGTGCCGCGCCTGCGGCTTTCCGTGAGGCGAATCCGCCGCGGCGCAACTGCCGTCGCCTACCGTTTTCCCTGGCGGTATCTCCAGCCGGAAGTACCAGCTCCCATGACCGCGTACGTCCAGTAGCGGGCACTGGTTTCCCAACCTGCGGCCCGTCAGGGGGTCGTGACATCCGCATCGTTTGAACAATCCATCACCTGATGTCATGTCCATGCACCTCATTCGTAACGAAGACCCGTGACCACTGCTGCGTCACAGGGGGCCGCGATGGCGGAGTGCTGCCGTGATCACGGCGAATCACCACCGGACTTGATCGTGAACCGGTATCCAGCGATCGTCCACAAAAGACGGCCTATTCGTTATAAGGCGGCGCATCGGGGGCCGAAATTGGTAGTGTGGCAGCGACCTCGGTCGCCGTCGTCATGGTAGCCACAAGGGGCAGACGTGCGACGGCGTCGATTGCCCGATCGGAACGAGATGCGATCTCCAGTCACGGCCTTCGAGCTGGGCCGGCCTGTGGCGGCTGCGGCGATGCCCCCGGCGGCAATTTCGAGGGTGTGTTCACTTCTGAGTGATCTTGCCGTGTTCGGCGGGCGCGGGCTTGGCTGCGTGTTCAAGACTTGATGATGATCTTGAGTTGTCAGCCCGGCGAGACTCGGGAAGAGTTCATTGCTCGTGTGGTGCGGTCCGCGCCGCCGCTCTCCGATGCTGTGATGTCCGAGATTCGACGTCTCTTGCCACCGGTCCGGGCCGATCGTGGCCAGGTCGGTCCGGTCCGCCGGGAGAAGTCGTGACGCCGGAGCAGCGATCCATGGCGGCACGCGTTGCCAGCTACACGCGATGGGCGTATTGCGATGACCGGACCGCCGCAACCGCGCCGGCTCGACGTGGTTTCGACGACCGGTGGACGAGGCAGGTCGATCCGGACGGCGTGTTACCGCACGACGAGCGGATGAGGCGGGCGGAGGCGTTGCGGAGGGCGCATTTTGTGCGGATGGCGCTCCTGTCTTCGCAAGCTCGCGCTCGCAAGCGCAGCACTTCATGACCCTGCAGCCGAAGCGGCGGTCAATGAGGCTGGGAGTAAGGGTGGGTCGCGAGAGGTTGGCGGGCGTGGTCGGACAGTTGTCGGCTGTGACCTTCAACGCGACCCTTGGGGTGCTGTCGCTCGCGATCAGCGGTGTACAACATGTCGCCTTTGGATTGATTGACGGTGGGTCCGCAATGGCCCAGAATCGTGGGTAGTGCGTCTCCGATGGGGCTCCGTTGCCGAAGTAGAGCCTGGCACTGGGCGACACTCTGCGACACTGAAAAGTGGCGAAGATGTCGGCTGACCTGCATTTATTGGCACAGGTCGGCATTCGGTGACACTCGCCGATATTGGTTTCCCGTAGACTTTTAATCCGTAGGTTCTGGGTTCGAGCCCCAGGCGGCCCACCACGATCGACGTCTCCGCCGCGACCTCGAGGATCGCGGCGGAGCTGCCTCCTCGAGGGCCGTCAGAGGGTGGGCTGGAAGAACACGTCCTGGGTCAGCTTCGTGATGCGGCCGGCGGAGTCCTGCCACGACAGCGTGGTCGGCTCCAGGGTCAGCACCACGACGATCTTGCAGTCCACCGTGCCGCTCGTGTGCATCGCGCGGCTGGTCAGGTCGATGTCCTGGGTGCCGAACGTCCGCGTGCCTTCACCGCTGGACGCGAGCGCCTTGGCGGCCTTGACCTCCGGGGAGTTCAGCACGCGCCGCGCGTTGGCGGAGGGTTCCGTGCACTCCTGACCGGGCTCGGGCGCCGCGCCGAAACCGGACCAGCCCTGCTTGACCGCCTTTGGGCCGGGTACCGCGCTCGGGAGGCCGAACGACTGGTCGAAGCCGTCCGAACCGCACTTGGTCGACTGCGCCAGGTTGCCCATGATGAAGTCGCCGTACTTCGGGTCCGCGTCGTGCAGGATGTACTGGTACGTCTTGGCGATGTCCGCGGCGCTGATCGCCGTGTACCCCCACTTGCCGCGGCTGGCCGGCGGTGCGGTGTCGGTGAGGCCGATCTTGGTGACCATCCGTTTGACGATCTCGTCCCAGCCGTCGCGCACCCACAGCGTGCTGGCGGCGTCGTCGTTGCTGGAACGCAGCATCGGCTCCAGCAGCGCCAGGTCGTCGGCCGGGATCTCGTAGTCCGGGCCGTGGGATTCGAGGTAGTCGAGGGCGATGAACAGCTTGACCAGCGAGGCCGAGCGGTACTGCTTGTGCTCGTCGGAGCCGTAGGCCTGGCCGGTCTCCTGATCGACGACGAGGTAGCTGGCGGTCATCCCCTCGGGAAGGTCCACCGAAGACGTCACCGCCGAGGCCGGCCCGGCCGCCATGGCGACACTGGCGACTACGCCGGTCGCAATCGTTGCCAGACGGAAGATCTTCCTCAAGTCAACCACCCCAGGTTTCGCTAGATCAACTTTGTGAGGGGTCACCCTATCGGGTGAGTTGCCTCTGCGACGGCCGGTTCCTCGGACGCCTCGAAGGCCCTGCTCAGCGGTCCAGTGCTACCACTTTGGGGTTCGGCTGCTCGGTGTTGCGGCGCGTCTTCGCCCGCCCGTTGCGGCCTCGGATCAGCCGGAACACCGCCCGCCACACTGTTATGTAGAACGTGTAGATGTAACATGCGTACCCGAGCCCGTAAGCGATTCCGCGCCACGGCCCCGATCGCGGCTCGCAGTGCTTGCGGTAGACCGGCCCCCAGATCAGGAACGGCAGCAACCCCGCGACGCCGTACAACAGCAGGTACTTCCACGCCCCGCCGATGAACCACGCCCACACCGCCGCCGGCTCGGTGACCGCGTGAATCGTCAGCAGTACCAACGGAATCGGGTACACCACGCTGCCCAGCAGCTGCATCCACGGCTGGGCCAGGTAGTAGAGCATCTCCGCCGCGCCGAACGTCGTCAGGTGCGGGGACTTCCAGATCCGGCGGGCGTACCGCGCGCACTGCATCGTTCCCTGGCTCCAGCGGGTTCGCTGCGCCAGGAACCGCCGCATGCTGTACAGGCCCTCCTGGTCGACGTGCGTGTCGAGGCTGAAGCCCGTTTTCCAGCCCTCCGTCAGCAGGTGGACGCCCAGTTCGAAGTCCTCGAGCAGCGAGCCGCGCCACGGGCGGCGCTGGGAGCCGGCGATCGAATCGAGCGCGGACAGCCTGGTGAACTGGCCGTTGCCGCCCGTCGCGATCGTTCCCGTGTGGCCGCGGGACATCTGGATCGCCGCGATCGCCGTGCGGAACTCCAGGTCCTGCATGCGCACCAGCGCGCGGCCGAACCCGCTGCGCAAACCGTTGCCCGCCGCGGGTGCCGTGCCGCGGTTGCCCATCCGGACGTCGATCTGCACCGCGCCTACCGACGGGTCGCCGAAGAGGTGCGGCGCCGTGCAGACGTACAGGCAGTTCCACGCCGGCCTGCCGTCCGCGTCGACCACGACGACGATCGTGTTGGCGCCGTCGTCGTGGCGGCCGACCCACGCGCGCAGGGCCCGGTAAGCCGCGTTGAGCGCATCGCTTTTGCCCGTGCGCGCGTGGGGACGGCGGCGGGCGACCACG
Organism: Amycolatopsis sp. NPDC003861; assembly: GCF_053605405.1. Classification (NCBI taxonomy): domain Bacteria; kingdom Bacillati; phylum Actinomycetota; class Actinomycetes; order Pseudonocardiales; family Pseudonocardiaceae; genus Amycolatopsis; species Amycolatopsis sp. NPDC003861. The sequence goes on along the minus strand of NZ_JBSGJD010000002.1, from coordinate 33,005 downwards.
TGCAGGTGCGGATCCTGCAGCCGACGGACGATGTCGAGGGTCCGGTCGTCGGAATGGTCGTCGATCACCCACACATGGGTGGCCCGGAACCGCGTCCGCAGGTACCGGATCGTATCGCCGATGACTTCTTCTTCGTCTCGGCACGGCACGAAGAAATGCCACTGGAACAGCGTCGGATCGCCAGGCCAGGTCGGCCGGTGCCGCAGGTACGGCACGATGATCGCGCAGACGTAGATGATGAACGCCGCGCTCATGACAATCGCGAACGCCTGCGCGCAGCTCAGCAATAACGACAGGCCCATTACGTCGCTCCGTGGCCGAAGATTCAGGGCGCCGACGGCACGATAACCGGGTTGCTATGCGCAGCTCCTGGCGGCGCGCGTCGGTGAGCGTCGCGCGCGACGCGGTCATGGAAAAAATCGGAGAGAAATCGTGTATCGACCTGGAATCGGCGGCGTCGTCGGGGGCGGCGGGCTGCTCGCGACGACCGGAGCGAATCTGACGTGGTGGATTGTCTTCGGTGTCGTCAGCCTCGTTTTGGGCGTCGTGCTCGTCCGGTCCGCCCGGCACCGCGCGCAGGCCGGTGACTGACGTTTTCGCCCCCCTTTCAACTCCCGGCGGTAGCCGCGAAGAACACGAACAGGAGAACGACTGATGCACCCTTGGGCCAAGCGCGGGCTGCAGTCCGCGATGTTGGCCGGCGGCCTGATGATGCTGGGCACCGGCATCGCGTCCGCCGAGGAGCAGGTCAACCCCGACCTCGCTCCGTCGCCGCTGGACGGTGGCGCGTCCGTGCCGATCCAGATCCGCAAGATCAACCTCGGCACGCCCGCCGGCGAGACGCCGCTCCCGCTGGACACCGACGCCGACATCACCACCGGCACGGTGCTCCACGACTCGAGCAAGCCGCTCGCCGGTGCCCTGCTGAGCAACGTCGTCAAGCCCGACGTGTCGGCGCCGGTCCAGGTCACCGGCTGGGCGGTCGGCGCGGGCGGCGACGCCCACGTCGTCAACGACTCGCAGCAGACCCACCGGCAGGGCGGCCCGATCACCACGACCGGTGAGGGCAAGCCGCTCGCCGGCAACATCGTCACGGCGCCGGTGACGGCGCCGATCGGGGTCAACAACACCGCCGCCGGCTGGGGCGGCACCGGCACCGTCAACACCACCACGACCCAGGGCGCCCACTCGCCGAGTCAGCTGACCACCAGCGGCCAGGACAGTGTCGCCTCCGGCACCGTCGCCGGCGTTCCGCTCGCGGTGCCGGCCCAGGTCGACGGCACCGCGGCCGCCTGGGGTGGCAAGGCCACCGCGAACACGGTCAACACCGTTGTCGCGGAGGCCGGCACCCCGGAATCCGTGCTGCGAACCGCGAGCACGCCGTATGCGACCACGGCCGGCGCCGGCTCGCTGGTCGGCGGCACCGCGCTCACCCCGGGCGCGGCGGCTCCGGTCGCGGTCAACGGCACGTCCGGCCCCTGGGGCGGGCTCACGCACGCCGACTCCGTGAACAACCTCGACGCGAACGCCGGCGGTGGCACGGTCACCGACGGCGTCAAGTCCGTCGGCGGTGGCACGGCCGCCGGCGCCCCGGTGGCCCTGCCGGTCAACGTGCTTGGCACGGCCGGCGCGTGGGGCGGCGAGGCCTTCGCGACGTCGGAGAACAACGTCGGCTCGGTCGCGGGCGGCGAGCTCGTCACCGACGGCACCGGCGCGCTGTGGCGGGCGGCAGCGTCGTCCACCCGGAGGTGGCCGGCCCGGTCGAGGTCAACTGCACGACCGGTCCGTGGGGCGGAATCACCGGCACCACCTGCACCAACGACTACTCCGCGCAGGCCGGGGGCGGCGACGCGACCGACGGCACCGTCGCCGACGCGCCGGTCGCGCTGCCGGCGACCGGCAACCACAACTCCGCCGCGTGGGGCGGCCTGGCCGACGCGATGGGCGCCAGCTCCGTCGACTCGACGGCCGGCGGCGACGTCTACAGCGGCGGCGCCGGCTCGGTCGCCGGCAGGACGATCGCGCACCCGCAGGTCGCGGAGCCCGTCGTGGCCTCCTGCAATACCGGCGCTTGGGGCGGCATCACGTCCACCCACTGCACGCACGAGAACACCGCGCACGCCGGCGGTGGCCAGGCGACCGACGGCACCGCCTCAATCCTCGGCGGCACCGTCGCCGATGCGCCGGCGACGCTCCCGGCGCAGGTCTGCGGCACCGCGGCCGACTGGGGCGGCATCTCCACCGCCGAGTGCTACACCACGGTCGACTCCGTGGTCGGCGGCAACACCTACGACCACGGCGACGACTCCGTGGGCGGCGGCAACATCGTCGGCCCGTCGCTGGCCGGCGACGCCGACGTCATCTGCAACGCCGGCGCGTGGGGCGGCATCCCGACGTCGTCCTGCTCCAACGCCGAAAACGTCGTCGCGGGCGGCTTCCAGGGCACCTCGGGCAACAACGCCTTCGCGGCGGGCAACCTCGTCGACGCGCCGCTGGCGACGCCGGTCGAGGTGCTCAACGGCGCCTACGCGTGGGGTGGCATCCCGACCTCGACGATGACCGAGCACAAGTGCCTCACCTCGGGCGGGGACAACAACACCGACGACGACGGCGGCGTGGTCTCCAGCAACATCGTCACCGCGCCGGAAGCCATCGGCGCCCAGGTGATGAACATCGCCGGAGCGTGGGGCGGCAACCCGACCAGCCACGGCGACTTCATCACCCACGTCCACGCGGGCGGCGCCGACTCGGCGACCGGCAAGGGCGGCGCCGTCGCCGGCAACATCGTCGACCAGGCGAGCTCGCTGCCGGTGCAGGTCAACACGATCGGGGCCACCTGGGGCGGCCTGGCCGAGGCGACCGGCACCAACGTCACGGCGTTCGACTCCGGCGGCCCGAACTACGCCGACGGCGACCAGGGCGCGGTGGCCGGCAACGTCGTCGAAGCGCCGATCGGCGGCGCGGGCCAGGTCAGCAGCTGGGCGGTGTCCTGTATCGGTGGCGCGGTCACCGACGCGGACAACGACATCAGCTCGCACGCCGGCGGCACGACGTACACGTCCGGTGTGGACGGTGCGATCGCCGGTGACGCCGTCGCCGCGCCGATCCAGCCGCTGGTCCAGGCGACCGGTCAGTCGATCTCGCTGATGGCCAACACGGCCAACCACACCGAGAACGCCTACGACCTCGTCTCCGGCGGCCCGATCGTCACCGACGGCACGAGCGGTGCGCTCTCGGGCGACCTCCTCTCGGCCGACCCGCAGGCGCTGCCGCAGGTTTACGGCCTGGGCGCTTCCGCCATCGGGTCCGCCACGAACGACGTCCAGAACGACGTGACGGCGACCGACGGCGGCGACGAGACCACGGCCGGCAGCGGCGGGCTCAGCGGTGCTCTGCTCGACGTGCCGGTCGCGGCCGACCCGGCGGTGTTCCGCTGGGGCGTCGGTGCCCTGTCGACGGTGAACAACCACGTCGACAGCACGGTGGACAGCCAGGTCAGCGGCACGCCGACGGCGAAGCCGGCGGTCCAGATCCCGGTGGGCGTGGTGCCGCAGGTGAAGAACGTGACGATCCCGATCCTGGCCGAGGTGCTCAACACGGGCACCGACACGACCCAGGTCGTGGTCGGCCGGACCGAGGCCGCGCACATCCCGGTGGAACTCGACCTGACGGGTGCGCTCGGCGGGGTGTCGCCGCTGGCTCGTGACGACGTGTCCGCGCGGAGCGATGCGCCGGGGCTCGGCGCTGATGGCGTCGCCGGTGCAATGGGCCTGCTCGGCAGCGGATCGGCCGACGCCATCGGCAAGGCCACCGGTGCTCTCGGCGAGGTCTCCGGCAAGACCCTCGGTGGCCTGCCCGCTGCGGTCGCCGGGGCTGCCGGGCACGAGGCTCGCAGCGACAGCCCTTCGGTGCCCGGGGTGCCTTCGGTGTCCTGGGTGTCCGAGTTGCTCGGTGACAGTGTGCTGCCGCAGGTCAAGTCGCCCCACGTCGCGCTGCCGGGTGTGCCCAGCGCGCCGCGGGCGGACGTGCCGGTGGTCCCGGTGGTGTCCGGGGCGGCGGGCAGCGGCCTGCTGTCGCCGGTGAAGGAGCCGCGCATCTCGGTGCTGGGCCTGCCGCTCCGGTAGCGATCGGCTCGGTGTGGCGAAGGGCCCTGGAGCGATCCGCTCCAGGGCCCTTCGCCGTTAGGGTGGCGGGCATGGACGCGACCAGGTGGCTCATCGTGGTCCGGCACGCGAAGTCGGACTGGTCGGAGGGCCTGCCCGACCACGAGCGGCCGCTGGCGTCGCGCGGCCTCCGTGACGCGCCGCGGCTCGGCCGGTGGCTCGCGGCGGAGGGGCACGTGCCCGAGCTGGTCGTCTGCTCCACCGCGCGTCGCACGCGGGAAACCTGGCGGCACGTGCGCGGCGAACTGCCCGCGCCGCCACCCGTCGAGTACGACGACGACCTCTACGGCGCCGACGTCCCCGAGTTCCTGAACGCCGTTCGCCGGACGCCGGCCGCCGTCACCAGGCTCGCGCTCGTTTCGCACGAGCCCGGCGTCAGCGACCTGACCCTGCACCTGGCCGGTCTCGGCGAAGAGACGTCGGCAATCCAGACCAAGTTCCCCACCGGGGCCGCGGCCGTGCTCGCGACGACGGATCCCTGGGACGCGCTCCGCACCGCCCGGCTCGTCGCCTTCTTCCGGCCGCGTGACTTCGCCGGCTGACTTGGTCTGAACCAGGCATTGCTTCGTTCGCGTTCACATGCGTACGCTCCATTCACTCACAGGTCTGTTGTTCATATTTGTGAATGGAGCGGACATGGTTTTCCGCCACACCGTCGTGGCCGCGCTCGCTGCGCTCGGCCTCGTCGCTTCTTTCGCCGCGCCGGCCGAGGCCGCGTCGCGACCCACCGGCTGCACCGTCCCGGTCATCGGGCCGGTGTGCGCACCCGCGACCGCCGTCCTCGACGGCCAGCAGCTGCTTCGCACGAAGTTCGCCGCGCTCGTCGGCGAAAAGACGTCCCGTACGGCACTGAACAACCTACTGACGGCGGCCAAGGCCGACCTGACGGCGGGGCCGTGGAGCGTGACGTCGAAGAAACAGGTCCCGCCCAGCGGGGACAAGCACGACTACCTCAGCCTGGCGCCGTACTGGTGGCCGACGACGCAGCCGACCGCGGAGAACCCGTGGGGCTGCCCGTTCGTGCAGCGTGACGGCCAGCGCAACCCGATCGTCGACGAGATCACCGACCACGCCTACCGCGGCGAGGCGTTCGCCGCGATCTACCGGCTGGCGCTCGCCTGGTACTACACAGGCGACGCGCGGTACGCCCAGCGCGCGTCGCTCGACCTGCGTACGTGGTTCCTCGACGCGGCCACGAAGATGAACCCGAACATGAACTTCGCCCAGGGCATCCCGTGCAAGGTGGACGGCCGCGGCATCGGCATCATCGAGTTCTCCTACACGCTGAGCCAGGTCGTCGACGCCACCGCGATCCTGGCCACCGGCGCGCCGGGCTGGACGAAGACCGACCAGGCCGGCATGACCGGCTGGTACACGCAGTTCCTGGACTGGCTGCGCACCAGCAAGAACGGGACCGACGAGGCGAAGGCCCAGAACAACCACGGCAGCTTCTACGACATGCTCGCCGCGGCCCTCGCCCTCGGCACGGGACAGCGGGACCTGGCGGCGTCCATCGCGCGGGACGCCGGGCCGAAGCGGATCGCGCCTCAGATCCAGGCCGACGGCCTGCAGCCGCAGGAGACGAGCCGGACCCGCAGCTGGCACTACTCGGCGTTCAACCTGGTCGCGCTGACGCGGCTCGCGCAGATCGGCACGCACGTCGGCGTCGACCTGTGGCACTACACGGCACCGAGCGGCGCGACGCTGTTCGGCGCGGTCGACTTCCTGATCCCGGGAGCGACGCAGGGGCAGCAGGCGTGGCCGTACCCCGAGCTGGACTTCCGGCCGTACGCGGCACTGGACGTCCTCCACGCGGCGGCCGACGCGGGCGATCGCGCCGCGCGCACGGCGTTGCCGCGGGTGCCGGTGGAGCCGGGCGGCGACCTCTACCCGGTGCGGCCGGCCGCGGAACAGCTCGACGACATTTCCACGTCGTGAGGTCGTGACGCCGTGACGGGAAAGGGCCCGGCCATTTGCGGCCGGGCCCTTTCCTGCCGGGAATCAGACGCCGGCGACCTGCGAAATCCAGCTGCGATAACGCGTGATGTTCGTGTAGGCGGTGTTGTTCGACCGGTCACTGGTCGACGCGACACCGACCTGACGGCCGGAGGCGAACATCGGGCCACCGGAGTCCCCGCCGGCGGTGATGCCGTTGACGCGGTTCGCGCACACGGCGACGCCACCGGTGTAGTCGCTGCAGCCGATCGAGTTCACCCGCACGGTCGCGACCTTGAGGTAGCGCGACTGGCAGTTGATCTCGGAGCCGCACTGGCTCGTCGCGCCCCAGCCGTAGACCGAGACGTTCTGCCCGACCGAGACGTCACCGACGCTGCCGAGCGGCGAGTAGGTGGCGTTCACCGAGGTGGTGAGCCGGACGATCGCCAGGTCGGCGGAGCCGGGGTAGCGCGTGATGGTGGAGCCGGTGGCCATCGTCCCGCCGCTCGACTGGTCCAGGCTGCCGATGCGGAACGTGTAGGTGCCGGAGCTGCTGACGCAGTGCTTGGCGGTGAGGATGTACTGCGGGGCGATGATCGTCGCGGTGCAGTTCTGCTGGCCGTTGACGAACAGCCGGGCCGCCCAGGGCCCGCTGGTGGCGGTGCTGCCGCCGATGATCGACGGCTGAGCCTGCGGGGTGCTGTCGGCGGCCGCCGGACCGCCGAGGCCGACGACGGCCAGTGCGGTGCTCGCGGCCAGCAGGACGAACTTGCCGAATTTCACGCTCACCCCTTTTCACGCGGGGGAGAACCGCGTGGGGAAAGCCGGTGGGGACCGAACTCGAAGATTGTCCGAGTTTCCGGCGAATGTCCGGAACCGACGAAAGTTTCGGTCGAATCCGTATTTATTTCCCGGAGTGGGCTACGTGCAGTACCCGTACTGTTCCGCGCTTGGATGGGGTCCTTGGCCCTTGGTCCTCGGTCGGCTTCAGGCGGCGACGTTCACCGGGGCGGTCTTCCGCAGCCAGTACAGCCCGACGATCGGCAGGACCAGCGGGATGAAGAGGTAACCCTCGCCGTAGACGGACCAGACGGTCGGGTGCCGGAAGGCGGCGGCGTCGACGAGGCTCAGCGTGCCGATGGTCAGCACGCCCAGCAGTTCGACGGAGCAGGCGACGAGGGCCACCCGCCACCAGCCGTCCCCGCGCCGGGCCAGCGCGATGGTCGCGACGATGTAGACGACCGCGGCGAACGCCGACAGCAGGTAGGCGAGCGGGGCTTCGTGGAACTTCGTGCCGATCTGGACGCCGGCCCGCGACGTCGCGGCCAGCGCGAAGATCGCGTACACGGCGACGAGCACCCGTCCGGGCCCGCTGGCCGTCCTACGCTGTTGCTCCACTCCACACCTCGTTCAGTCGCAGCACCATCACCGGGACGGCCAAGCAGGCAATACCGAGCACGGCGGTACTCGACCGGCTCCGCTCGGCCAGCGCCCAGGCGGCGCCCACGGGCAGCACGACCAGGCAGCCGATCAGGTAGGCCAGGTAGGTCGCCAGGCTGCCGGGCCGGTCGCCACTGGCGAGCAGCACGATCCCGATCACCAGCTGAACGACCAGCAGCAGTTCGAGGACCGCGAGCGCGATCAGGAGCGGGTTGTCCGGAAGCCGGTTCCGAGCCGACTGGACGAAGCTCCACAGCGCGACGACCGTGGCAGCCACGGCGACCGCCACGGCGAATCCGAAGATCACCCGTTCCTCCTTCTGGTCCGCGGCCGTCAACTTACTCCGTGGTACCGGCGGGGTCGGCTGCCGAGGTGTCGCGGGCGTGGCGTGGACCACCCGCGGTGCTCCTGTGGCCAAAGTGTTCCCGACGTGTTCGGCCCCTATCGCGAAAATCAATCACGAAGCGGCGTTGATGGCATTCTGCCAATTCGGCGGAGGATTTGGAGCTGCCCTTCGATGGACCTGCGGAAACGCCGGAAAGATCTTCACGTTACGCCACTATCGTGTGGCGATCGGACTGGACAAAATCACCCTGGGTTCGTCTACCGGCTGGTAGACGTCCTTTTTGCCTACCTCGGATAGCCCAGTTGAACCGCCGGGTTGGCGGATTGGCCCAGAGCTGCCCGGCATGGGGGAATATTCTTCGTCCCGGGACCGTGGTGTCCAGGGGATCGCACGGAGGGGTATCTCGGATGGACCTGCGCTACGAAGCATTTTGCTTCGCCGACCCGTTGTTCTACGACGAACAGCAGGAAAACGGCGCGCCGGCCGAGAATTTCACCACGATATTCCGGGCGCCGGACACCGGTTGGGTGACCACCGACCGTGGAGTGTGGCGCATGGTGCACCCGGCGGGCCACATCCTTCCGGCTCAGGGCTGGCAGATCCACGTTTCCGCCGGCCTGGACAACGCCGGCCGGCTACTCGCGCACGTCTACGAGTCCTGTGTCGAGCACGCCGTCGCCTACAAGCATCTCCGCTCACTGCTGACTCTGCTCGCGCGGAATTCGAAATACGCACTCGGCGACAGCGGCGTCGAGCTGGCCACCATTTATCCAGTCGACCACAACGAACTGGAGCGCGTCCTCACCGACCTGTCAACGCGGCTGGAGGGCGAGCACGGCCCCGGTATTCCGAGCGGCTTGCGGTTCGGCGACGGTCCCCTCTACGTGCGTTACGGCGGATTCGCCGACCAGTGGGTGGAACACAACGGCAACCGAGTTCCGGCAGTCCGCAAGCCGGACGGCCGGCTGGTTCCGGAGAAGCACGAGGCGACGTTCTCTGTGCCCGACTGGGTCAAGCTGCCGCCCTGTTTGCGAAGCAGCATGCCAACACGCCAAGGAGGTGCCGCGGCCCGATTCCCTTACCGCATGGTGAAGCCGCTGCACGTCTCGAACAGCGGCGGCACCTACCTCGCCGACCCGAAGGCGGGAGGCGACCAGGTCGTCCTCAAGGAGGCCCGCCCGCACGCGGGGCTCGACGAGGCGCGCATCGACGCCGTCGAGCGGCTGCGACGAGAGCACGAGATGCTCGGCCGGCTCGCTGGCATCCCCGGTGTGCCGCGGGTCGTCGAGCAGTTCGCCGTCGCGGAGCGCCACTACCTGGCCACGGAGTACCTGCCGGGTATCTCGTTGGCCAGCTGGCTGCCCCGCAACTACCCGCTGACCAGGAGCAACACGACAGCCACCGACCTGGCCGCCTACGCGGGGCGCGTGCTGGACATCGTCGCGCGAGTGGAGAAGGCGATCGCGGAAGTCCACGCCCGCGGCATCGTCGTAGGCGACCTGCATCCCGCGAACATCCTGATCGACGAGGACGACCACCACCGCATCTCCCTGACCGACTTCGGGTCGTCATTCGACGCCGAAGTCGATGATCGCCCGGCCCTGGGCACACCCGGCTTCCGTGCTCCAGTCGACTGCACTGGGTTCGAGGTCGACGAGCACGCGCTGGCAGCGTTGCGGCTGTGGTTGTTTCTGCCGCTGTTGCCGCTGGCGGAGTTCGCTCCGATGAAGCTGCGCCGGATCGCTGACTTCGTAGAACACCGGTTCGCGCTACCCGAGGGGTACGCCGACGCCGCAGTCGCGGTGCTGGCCCCGCGTGACGTCCCCGCGGAGCCGGCACCGGTCCACACCGAGCTCGACCACGACAAACCGGACTGGCCGCTCGTCCGCAAGCAGATCACCGAGGCGATCCTGGCCAGCGCCACCCCGTCGCGCCAGGACCGGCTGTTCCCCGGCGACATCGAACAGTTCTCCGTCGGCGGTGCGTGCTTCGGTGTCGGTGCCGCCGGCGTGCTGCACGCCCTCGACGTCGCCGGCGCCGGCCGCTTCCCCGAGCACGAACGCTGGCTGATCGACGCAGTCCGTCGTGAGCCGCCGACCCGGCCCGGGTTCTACGACGGTAGCTCCGGCATCGCCTACGTGCTCGAGAACTTCGGCTATCACGACCAAGCCGGCAAGCTGCTGGCGTCGTCCGCGCGGCTCGTTGAGCAGACGAGCGATCACTCCCTGGAAAGCGGCCTGGCCGGCATCGGGCTGACCATGTTGCACTTCGCGACGGTTCGCCAGGACAACGAGTACGGCCGCCAAGCGCTGGCAACGGCCGTCCGGCTGGCCGAGGCGCTTGAGACTGCGGCGCCGCCCGGCAACTCGGCTCGCGCCGGCCTGCTGTCCGGTTGGGCCGGGCCGGCACTGCTGTTCATCCGGCTCTTCGAGCGCACCGGCGAGTCGGCGTGGCTCTCGTTCGCCGACCAGGCGCTATGCCGCGACCTCGAGGAATGCATCGAGGCGGACGACGGCTCGCTGCAGGTCCGAGACGGCGTCGCCCGGACACTGCCTCACCTCGGCGTCGGCAGCGCAGGGATCCTTGTGGTCGCCGAGCAGTTGGCGCGGCACCGGCCGGACGCAGAGGCCCGTGACAGCCTTCCCGCCTTGCGCGAGGCGTGCCTCGGCGAGTTCGTCGTCCACCCAGGCCTGCTCAACGGCCGTTGCGGGTTGGCGGTCGCCCTGGCTGCCAGCGCGGACGCGGAGCTGCCGGGCCGCGCGGCCGCGATCGATCGGCAACTGGCGTGGCTGGGTTGGTACGCGGTGCCGTACAAGGGCGGCCTCGCGTTCCCTGGCAACCGGTTGCTACGCCTCTCGATGGATGTCAAGACCGGCGGGGCCGGGATCCTTCTTTCCCTTGCTTCGCTCTTTGACGGCAAGGAGGTGCTGCCCTTCTTGGGCGGCACACCCTCTTCGGGTACTGGTCGCTGAGCGGAACCGCCGCGACCGCCGAGCCAGGTCGCAGAGCCACTCGCCGTCCTTGGCCTACGTCGCGATCTGCCGGTGCAGGCAGCCGGCCTCCCCGTGTCGGGAGGCGGCTGACTGCGGTCGTGGTGCGGTCCGCCGGCGGGGCGCCTTCCGGCGGCGGACCGCAACCACTACCAGGCCGTTGCGGTGGGGATTTCAGTCGTCGGCGGGGCGCCTGCCGGCGACAACTCCGTCGTCTCCACCTGGCCACAAAGGCGGTGGCGCGTCCGCTCCCGGGGCGTCTGCCGGAAGCGGACGCGCGACCACCACTTTTGGCCCACTTCTGTGTTCGGGTGCCGTGACCGTCGCAGGGACGCCTGCCGGCGACGGGTCCGGGACCACTTTCGAGCCGTCGGCTCACCACTCTGCCGCCGCAACCGGATCGACGCCTAGGTCGCCATCCGTGTTACTAGCCGATCCGGTGAGGAAACAGCTCGTCCACTGTGGACCGATCTCATGCGCTTTCCAGCCTATCGCCGTCGAGGGGGTGCGGAACCCCTCGTGGTGAATCTGTGGACAACTCGCCGATGATCGGTGGCCCTGTGGACAACTCGGGTCGATCGCCCGTTTCTGTCGGAGCCGTCGTGCATGATCGGAAGCGCAAGAAGATACGGCCTGGAACCAGCATCGTCGAAAGGAGGTGAAACGAACGGCGGTGCGTGTCATCCAGGCTGCAGAGCCTCCAATGCCTCGCGCAGCTTACCGGAGACCGGCGTCGGCCGGCGGGACTCGCGGTCCACGAAGACGTGCACGAAGTGCCCTTCGGCGACCAGGGATTCGTCGGCTGCGTATATGCCGATTTCGTAGCGGACGCTGGACTTCCCGAGGTGCGCGACCCGCAACCCGACCCTCAATGACCCAGGAAAGGACACCGATGCGTGATACCCGCAGTGCGACTCGACGCACAGCCCGATCACCGACCCGGCTTCGATGTCGAGGCCTCCTTCCTCGATGAGCCAGGTGTTGATCACGGTGTCCATCAGCGAGTAGTGGACGACGTTGTTCACGTGCCCGTAGACGTCGTTGTCCTTCCAGCGCAACGGAACCGTCTGCCAGTGCGGGTACTCGCTCACCACAGCGACACCGACTCGCGCAGGATGCCCGACAGGTCGTCGGCGGATGCCTCGCGTGGCGCGGTGGCCAGCAGGCGCTGCTGCTTGAGCGTTCCCTCGACGAGGGAGTCCACATCGGACTCTGTGTAGCCGACGGCACCGATGCCGTCCGGGATGCCGATCTGGCGCATCAGGTCGATCAGCACCGCGGGCAGGTGGTCGGCGAAGTCGCCGGGCCACTCGAAGTCGGGCGCCAGCAAGCGTGCGACCCGCAGGTGGCGGTCCGGGGCCGCGTCGAAGGTGAAGCGGAATGCGGCGGGCGCGGTCAGCGAGACAGCCATGCCGTGCGGGACCATGGGTTCTTCGCCTGGGTACCCGTCCGGGTGGAAATCCCTGACCTGGCCGGCGATCGGGTAGGCGTTCGCGTGCGGGATGTGCACGCCGGCGTTGCCGAAGCCGAGGCCGGCGAACGTCGCGGCCAAGGCCATGGCTTCGCGGGCCTTGAGGTCGGAACCGTCGCGCACGGCGGCCGGGAGGGCCCACGACAGCAGCCGGAGGGACTGCTCGGCGAACATGTCGGCCAGCGGGTTCGAGCCGCAGTACGGCACGCGCTGCTCCGGGCGCTTGCGGTCGAACTCGGTGTACGGCTTGGCGGTGTAACTCTCTGCCGCGTGGCAGAGGATGTCCATGCCGCTGGCGGCCGTCACACCGGGTGGCTGGCTGACCGTGAGCCGCGGGTCGACGACCGCCAGGGTTGGGCGCAGCCGCAGGTGGCTGATTCCGCTCTTGACGCGCAGGGACAGCACGTCCAGGACGCAGACCGTGGTGCTCTCCGAGCCCGTACCGGTGGTGGTGGGGACCGCGACCAGCGGCTTGAGCGGCTGGGCCGGTGCGCGGCCGCCGCCGACGGGGGCGTTGACGTAGTCCATCAGGTCGCCGTCGTTGCTCGTCAGGAGGTTGGCTGCCTTGGCGGTGTCGATGGCCGACCCGCCGCCGACGGCGACGAAGGCGTCGTACGGACCCGTTCCGCGGGCGAAGTCAACCGCCTTCTGCATGCTGACATCGGTGGGTTCGACGTGTACGCCATCGAAGATCTCGGTCTCGATGCCGTAGCCCGCGATGCCGTCGGCTATGCGGCGGGGCCAGCCTGTCGCGGCCACCTGCGGATCCGTCACCACGAGCACGCGGTGGGCGCCGTACTGGGTGAGGTCGTAGCCGATCTCGTCGCTGGCGCCGGTGCCGTACTTCAACGCCGGTGCGCCATAAGTAAAAACAGTTTCATGTTCGGTTGCGGCCAAGTCGGTGGTCCTCGCTCCCTTGATCGGCTTGCAGTCGGTCAAAGCGGACATTCGGCCTATCCTTGTCCGGTTTCGGTGAAGATCACTTGACTGCACTGAACGGTGCCCGCCTAAGCTCTCCTCATTAGATACCAACTGGGAGCGACCGTCGCCCAGACGGCCGTGCGGATCCTGACCGAGGCGCGTGTCCGCCGCGTGTACGCGGTGGTCGGTGAGTCGTTCCTGGAACTGCTCGACGCCCTGCAGCGGGAGCGGGAGATCACGCTGGTCTCGGCGCGCCACGATGCAGGCGCGGCGTTCATGGCGGAGGCCGAAGGGAAGCTCACCGAACGTCCTGCTGTGCTGCTCGCGAGCCGGGGGCCGAGTGCGGCGAGCCTGGCCATCGGCGTCCAGACGGCGTACCAGGACGAGACGCCGATGGTCGTGCTGCTAGAGACGCCGGCGACCGAGCCGGTGTGGTCGTCGTCGGGGGAGCTGCCGACGTCGGACCTCACGGCCATGTTCGAGTCGATCGCCAAGTCGACATTGCGGGTGACCGACCCGGACGGGCTGCCGGGACTGCTCGCGCACGCGCTGACGACGTCGCAGGAAGGGCGGCCGGGGCCGGTCGTGCTCGGTGTGCCCTGCGACATCTGGGGGATGCCCTACGACGCGGCGAAGCCGATGGCGCGGGTGCGGCCGCCGGCGTCCGGGACGCTGGGCCGTTCGGCTGACGCCGTGGCGCAGCTGGTGGACGAGGCGAAATATCCCGTGGTCATCGTCGGCGGGCGGGCGCGGTCGGCGCGGGACGAGCTGATCGCCGTCGCCGATGAGCTTGCGCTGCCCGTCTACAACGCCTTCCGGCGGCAGGACGCCTTCCCGGAAAACCACGCCCGGTACGCCGGTCACCTGGGGCTGGGCATCCCGGCGCGGCAGCTGGACGCGCTCGAGCGCGCGGACCTCGTGCTCGCGCTCGGCACCCAGCTCGACGAGGTGACCACTCAGGCCTACCGCTACCCGACCGCGCAGCAAACGCTGGTCATGGTCGGCACCGGCATCGACGTCAGCCCGAAGCGGCGGGGACTCACCTTCCGCGTCGACTCCGAGGTCGAACCGTTCCTGCGGGAGCTGCGGGAGGTGGCGTCGCCGCGGACGCGGCGGGCCTCGGCGGCGAACGCGGCCGTCCACACCTTCATGACCCCGCCCGACACCAGCGGGAACACGCGGGTGCACCCCGTGGACGTCGTCCGCGCGCTGCGGAAGCTCGCGCCCGAGGACACCATCGTGACCAGCGACGCCGGCAACTTCGCGCAGTTCATGCACCGCTACTGGTGCTTCACCGCGCCGCGCAGCCAGCTCGGTCCGAGCAACGCCGCCATGGGCTACGCCGTTCCGGCCGCCGTCGCGGCGAAACTGGCCGAGCCGCGGCGGACCGTCGTGGCCATGGTCGGGGACGCCGGGACGCTCATGACCGGCCAGGAGATCGAAACGGCCGTCCGGTACCGGGCGCCGGTCATGGTGGTCGTCTTCCAGAACGGCGTCCACGGCGCGCTTGCCATGCATCAGGCACGCACCTACGGCCGGCTCACCGGGGTCTCCATCCCGCTGACCGACTTCGCTTCGTGGGCGCGTGGGCTGGGCGCGGCCGGGTACACCGTGGACGATCGTGAAGAGCTCGAGCCGATCATCGCCAGCGCTCTGGTGCGGCAGCGGCCGTGCGTCATCGACGTGCGGACGGACCCCGATGTCGTGACCCCGGACGTGCGGCTCTCGGCTCTGCTCGGGCAGGCTCGTCCGCAACCTCCCGCCCAGTAACGGTTTTGCTCTGTTTCGTTCCGGAAAAGCTGGGAATGTCGTGTGGTAGCAGGGCGTTGGCTCGGGTAGCCTGACGGTGTTCCGGTGGTGGTTCGCCGCTGAACCTTCCCGGCCGGGTCCCGGCGGGAGACAACCGGTTTCTGTCGGTGCCGCATGGCACCATCACGGTCATGACCCGCGCCGAAGCGGGCAGGGAACGAGGGGAGTTTCGACGTGACCGATCACCAGCACGCATCCGAACCGCGGAAGTCCTCCGGCGTCGTACCGGTGCTGTTCAGCGCCAGCTCAGAGGCCCATGACGACGCCGTGGTCGCCGCCGATCGGGACGCCGCCTGGCGCTCGCCGTTCGCCACCGAGGGGCTTCGCCCGGCGAGTGGCGAATAGCTCACCCCGCCCGGGTGAAGACTGCTTGTCCGCCCTGGTCAAGGTGTGCTTTACTGCTTATGGTCTCGACTTTTGTGTTCGTGATGAGTCACGCTCGCAGAATTCAGCGGGCGTAGTGTCTCCTCGCCGAGGAAGCAAACCGTCCGGGTGCTGACCCGGGTCGCCGAAGTGGCTTCCTGTTTTGGTGTTACACATGGAGATTTTTGATGACTCAGGGCACTGTGAAGTGGTTCAACTCCGAGAAGGGGTTCGGCTTCATCACCCCCGACAACGGTGGCGGCGACGTCTTCGTTCACTACAGCGAGATCCAGGGTAACGGCTTCCGTACCCTCGAGGAGAACGCTCGCGTCGAGTTCGAGATCGGCCAGGGCCAGAAGGGCCCGCAGGCCACGTCGGTCACCGTGATCTGACTTTGATCTTGGGAAAGGGCCGTCACCCGTTCGGGGTGGCGGCCCTTTTCGTACGCTGCGCACCATGATCGAGCACGGTTACACCGTTTCCGGCATGAACTGCGGCCACTGCGCCCAGTCGGTGACCGAAGAAATCGCGGCGCTGCCCGGAGTGGCCGAAGTGGACGTCGACGTCGCGGCCGGCCGAGTGCTCGTGCGAGCGGAAACCGCGCTGGCCGAGGACGACGTCCGGGCTGCTGTCCGCGAGGCGGGCTTCACCTACGAAGGCGTCGCCGACCTGGTCCGGTAGCCCGTTGCCGGGGACCCACCTGCGGTTGGTTCTTACCCGCCCGTCGCTCCGGGTAGGACTGTCCACTGAAGATCACCGGGTGAGACGCGCAGTGTGATCTCCGTCGCTTCGGCCGCGTACCCGCGCTAAGACGGCACCACCAGCACTGCAACGCCCTGCAACCCTTCCGCTCCGCCCGATCGCGGAGTCTCCTGTTCTCCGGTGACAGAACGGGAGGTCAGGTGGGTGAAACGGTGGCGGGGATCGTCGCGAACCCCGCTTCGGGGCGGGACATCCGCCGGCTGGTCGCGCAGGCGTCGGTGTTCCCCACCGCGGAGAAGGCGAACATGGTCCAGCGGCTGCTGGCGGCGTTCGCTGTCACCGGGCTCGACCGGGCCCTTGTCTCGACCGACCTCGGCGGCATCTCCGCCGCGGTCCTGCGTGCCCTGGGGCGCGGTGGCTCCTGGCCGAAGGTCGATTTCTGTGAGGACGACGCTCTCACCGGCACCGCCGCGGACACGACGAACGCCGTGCGCCGCATGGTCGAGGCCGGTGCCGGGGTCATCGTCGTCCTCGGCGGAGACGGGACCGCCCGGGTTGCCGCCAAGGCTTGCGAAGACGTTCCGCTGCTCGCCCTCTCCACCGGGACCAACAACGTCTTCCCGCAGGTGCGGGAGGCGACCGTCGCCGGCCTGGCCGCGGGGTTGATCGCCACCGGGCAGATCGACCCGGACCTCGTCACCCATCGCGTCAGTGTGCTCGAAGTCGTCACCAAAGCCCGCAGGGAGATCGCGCTCGTCGACGTCTGCGTGTCGCTGAGCAGGCACATCGGTGCGCGGGCGCTGTGGGACCCGTCCTCACTCACCGAGCTGTACTGCACCTTCGCCGAGCCGGACGGAATCGGCCTCACGAGCGTTCCAGGCCAACTCTGTCCCAGCCCTCGGTCGAGCCCGGACGGTGTCGCGCTGCAGCTCGGGCCGGTCGGGGAGACGCCGTACGTCGTGCACGCGCCGATCGCACCCGGGCTCGTGCGGCCGGTCGGCGTGCGCGGGTGGGGGCTCCTCCGCCCCGGGGTGCGTGTCGAGCTCGCTGCGGCGGGCGGTGTCATCGCTCTCGACGGCGAACGCGAACTCGAACTCAAAACCGGTGAGAGCGCGTTCGTGGAGCTCAAACCGGACGGGCCTTGGGTCGTCGACGTCCGGGCCGCGATGGCGGAGGCAGCGCGAAAAGGGCTCCTGCGCACGGACACCGAACCGGGGAAGGAGCGCCGGAGATGACGGACGCCCTCCAGGGTGCGTATCGCGTGATGCGGACCATCCGGGCCGTCGAAGAGCAAGTCCGTGCGAGCGGGCACCCCTACGCCGGCGAGGAAGCCCTGGCCGCGGGCGTCTGCCTCCACCTCGACAGCCGTGACGCCATCGCGGGCACGCACCGCCGGCACGGGCACCGCATCGCCAAGGGCGTCGACGTCCGGGCCGTTCTGGCCGAGATCCGGCACGACCGGCTGCTCACGACGAACACGCGAGGCGGCGTCCCGCTGCTCATCTGCGGTGCCGCGATCGCCGCGAAACAGCAGGACCTCGGCGGCGTCGGCGTCGCCTTCCTCGGAGACGGCCCCGGCACGACGCTCGAGGCGCTGAACCTCGCGTCGGCCTGGCACCTCCCCGCCATCTTCGTCACCGAGGACACCGGTTACGCCGATCGGGTGGCCGGGCTCGGTGTGCCCGGGGTCGTCGTCGACGGATCCGACTTCTTCGCCGTGCACGAAGCGGCCGGAGAAGCGGTCGGCCGGGCCCGCGGCGGCGGTGGCCCGACGCTGATCGAGGCCGGCTTCCCCCGGCACGTCGGGGACTGCCTCCAGCGGTTCCGTACTCGCGTCACCGACAGCGGTGAGCTGCGCGAACAGGTCCTCGACGCGATCGACGCCGAGGTCGCCCGGCTCATCCAAGCCTCGATCTCCGCCCCGAACTCCGCCCCGGACGAGCTGGAGACCGACGTCTACGTCTCGTACTGACCGCACGAACGACCCGGGGAAACCGCGACGTGCGCCACCTACCGATCATCCGGCCGAAACGGCAGACTCCGAGGAGGCACAGCACTAGGAGCGGCGGTTGGGGCAGCGAGACCTCGAGGCGGCGTTGCCGGCCGGGGCGGATCCCCGGCGGCATGCCCGTGTCCTCGCGCAGGTGCACGAAGCGGCCCTGAACGGCCAGGCGCTGCCCAGCAAACTGCGCCCCGTCATCGGCGCGTCCTGGCAGCGGATGCGCCGGCTCGGCATGGACCCCGACAGCCGGGCCGCCGCGCCCGTCCTGAGCTTCGAGCAGCTGGAGACCCGTCGCCGTGCGAGCGGGCTGACCGACGCGCTGCCGATCCTGCGCGGCGGCCTGATCAGCCTCGCCGAGCAAGCCGCGCACATCATGGTGATCGCCGACGCCGGTGGCGCCGTCCTCTGGCGGGACGGCAGCGCCGCGGTCCGCCGCCGCGCCGACCGGCTCGGGTTCGTCGAAGGCGTCGACTGGCAGGAGGAAGCCGTCGGCACTAACGCGATCGGCACCGCGCTCGTTGCGCGCGGCCCGATCCAGGTCTACTCGGCCGAACATTACGTCCGTGCTCAGCACTCCTGGACGTGCGCGGCCGCGCCCCTGCACGACCCGCGCGACGGCAGGCTGCTCGGCGTCGTCGACCTCTCCGGGCCGGCCTCGACCGTCCACGCGACGACGTTGGCGCTGGTCGACGCCGTCACGCGGCTCGCGGAAGCCCAGCTGCGCACCACCCACCGCACCGAACTGGAGAGACTGAGGGGCTTCGCCGTCCCTGTCCTCGCGAAGGTCGGCGGCCGCGCCATGGTGGCCGACGAACACGGCTGGGTCGCCGCGGCCGCCGGGCTCGCGCCGGTCGACCGGGTCGCGCTGCCCACCGGCCTCGGGCCCGGACGGGCCTGGCTGCCCGCGTACGGCGGCTGCTCGGTCGAGCCGGTCCCCGGCGGCTGGCTGCTCCGGCTGACCGAGAACGACGCCGCGCCGCCCACCCGCGTCGTGCTCGACGTCCGGTCGCCGCGCGAGCCCGAGCTCACCGTGGCCAGCGCGGCCGGGACCTGGACGCACCGGCTCAGCCCGCGCCACGCCGAAGTCCTCTATGTGCTGGCGAGCCGCCGCGACGGCCGATCGGCGTCCGAGCTGTCGGCCGACCTCTTCGGCGACGCCGGCCGGACCGTCACCGTCCGAGCCGAAATGTCCCGGCTGCGACGGCACTTCGGCGGCATCCTCGGCGCGAAGCCGTACCGCTTCGCCGACGACGTCGAGGTCGTGGTGCGGCGGCCACCGGACCCCGAAGCCGTGCTGCCGCACTCGCTCGCCCCGGCCATCCGAGGCTGACTTCCCGGCGAAGCGGGATCATGGACGCCGTGCCGAAACGCCTGCCCGACACCATCGCGCCGAGCTGGCTGGTGGTGCAGCTGCTCGGCACGCTCTTCTTCGCCGCCACCCTCCTCACCGCCCGCGAAACCGACCCGCGCATCTGGACCGCGTACGGCGTCGCGACCGCGGGCTGGCTGGGCTTCGTCCTGCAGACACGGCGACGGCCGAAGACAGCGGCCGCATTGCTCGCCGCCGCCAGCGCGCTGCCGGCGGCGATCGTCGGCTGGGCGGGGGACTCGTCGGCCATCCTGCTGTCCGTCATCGCTCTCGGCCGGCTCGCGACGCTCACCTCGGTCAGCGTCGGCACGATCCTCGCCGCCGGCCTCCTGGACGTCGCGCTGGCCGTCACGTCGCACGCGCTCGCCGGGTACTCCCTCGGCGAGTCGCTCGCCGACGCCGGCGTGATGCTGCTGCTGGTGCTGCTCGGCCTCAACCGCCGCCAATACGAAGTGCAGGCGACCCAGAGCCAGGCGCTGCTGGAGCAGACGCGGCTCGCCCAAGCCGAGCACGCCCGCGCCGCCGCGCTCGACGAACGTGCCCGGATCGCCCGCGAACTCCACGACGTCCTCGCGCATTCCCTTGGCGCGCTGGGTGTGCAGCTCGAACTCGCCGAAGCACTGCTGGCCGAAAAGTCCGATGTAGACGGTGCATTGCGATCCGTCCGGCGATCGCGGAGTCTCGCTGCGAACGGGCTGGCCGAGGCGCGCGACGCCGTCGCCGCGTTGCGCCAGGATGTCCCGCCGCTGACCGAAACCCTCGCCGCGGTGGCCGCCGCGCACGCCCGCGACCACGGCGTCGCCGTGGACTTCGCCGCCGACGGCGCACCGCGGCCGCTCCCGTCCGCGGCGGTCGTCGCCCTGGCCGGAGTCGCACGCGAAGCCTTGACCAACGCCGGCAAGCACGCGCCCGGCGAGGACATCCGGATGCGGCTGAGCCACGCGCCCGGCGTCGTCCGGCTCGACGTCCGCAACACGCTCGCGGCGTTCACTCGGACAGGTGAAGGCTTCGGCTTGGCCGGCATGCGTGAGCGGCTCGCCCTCGCCGGCGGAACGCTGACGTCGGGCCCCGGCGACGGCCACTGGCGCGTCCTGGCGGAAGTCCGGACCTGATCACCGGTGTGCCCGGGAACACATCCGCCCAGATCACGTGCTGATGACAGCGGGCGGTGCCGGTGGCTGCGCGCGCGGCGACTCGGCTACCTTCTGCGGGTACGGCTCACAGCGATCTTTTTCGGGGGCTCCGGGAGGCGAAGCCCCCGGCCTGGGGCGATGCCCCGGATGGCAGGGGGAGGAATTCGGGGATGACCAGCACCGCGACGGCCCCGGCGCCCGCGCCGGGAGCTCCGCCGTCGCCACCGGACAACCGCGACCGCACCGGGGGCCGCAGCGGCCTGCTCGGGCTGCTCGACCTGCCGGGCCAGGGGGTCCGCGCGGTCATCCGGTCGGCCGCGACCACGCCCGGCCGGCTCACCGTGATCGCCGTCGGGCTGGTGCTGCTGGCGCTGGTCGCCGGGCTCGTCGCGACGCTGTCGGTGCAGGACCGCGACGACACGATCAGCGGCGTCATCGACCGCCGCGAGCCCCTGGCCGCCGCGTCGCAGCAGGTCTACCGCTCGCTGTCGGACGCCGACGCGACCGCCGCGAGCGCGTTCCTCTCCATCGGCACCGAGCCGCCCGAACTCCGCCAGCGTTACGAGCGGGACATCGCCGAAGCCGGCGCCGCGCTCGCCAAGGCCGCGTCCGACAGCGCGGACGTCGCCGCCGCGGCCGCCCCGGTCGACATGCTGAACCAGCAGCTGCCCGTCTACACCGGGCTCGTCGAGACGGCCCGGGCGAACAATCGGCTCGGCTACCCGGTCGGCGCGTCCTACCTGCGCGAGGCGTCCGAGCTGATGCGGGCGAAGATCCTGCCTGCCGCCCAGGACCTCTACCGCGTCGACACCGAGCGGCTCATCGAAGAGCAGGACAGCGCCACCGGATTCCCGTGGCTCGCCACGATCCTGGTGGTCGCCTTGCTGGCCGCGCTGATCGTCGCCCAGGTCTACCTGACCCGGCGCACCAACCGGCTGCTCAACGTCGGGCTCGTCGTCGCGACGGCCGCCGTCGTGGTGTCGCTGCTGTGGGGCGCGGTCGCGCTGATCGTGCAGGGCAGCCTGGTCGGCAGCGGCCAGGACGACGGTTCGCACCGCGTCGATGTTCTCGTCCGAGCGCGGATCGCCGCGCTGCAGGCCCGCGCAGACGAAACGCTGACGCTGGTCGCCCGCGGCGACGGCGGCACGTACGAGAAGGACTTCAGCGCCAAGGCGGTCCAGCTGGTCGGCGAAGACGGCCAAGGTGGTCTGCTCGGCGAAGCCCGCGGCCTGATCAAGGACGGCGCCGGCGCCACGAAGATCGCCGACGCGTCGGCGGCCGCGACAGACTGGCTGAAGGCGCACCGGCAGGTGCGCGCCCAGGACGACGCCGGGGCGTACCAGGAAGCCGTCGACTCCGCCGTGCAGGAAGACGCGAAAGGTGGCTCCGCGCCGGCGTTCCGGCGGCTCGACGACAGCCTCCAGGCGGCCATCGACGTCGGACGGCAGGACTTCGTCGACGACACCCACAACGGCGACCGCGCACTGACGCTCCTCGCGCCCGGCTTGGCCGTTCTGGCGATCGTCGCCGCGGCGGGTGTCACCATGGGGATCCGGGAGCGACTGAGGGAGTACCGGTGAACAGGCGCGGGAACACGGTCCGGGCGGGTGTGCTGGCGGTCGTCGCGCTGCTGGCGGCGTCCTGCGGCAGCCCCGGGAAACCGGTCGACCCGGCGCCGGTCGGCAACGCCGCCTGGCCGCAGCCCGCGCACGTCGGCGGCCCGGACGCGACGGCGGGCGGGACCTCCGACACGAGCTGCAACCCGCTGGCCAGCCTGTCGCCGACCAGCACGACCGTCCCCGACAACTCGACGATGTCCGACATCCGCAAGCGCGGCAAGCTGATCGCCGGCGTCGACCAGACGACTTACCTGTTCGGCTTCCGCAACCCCACCTCGGGCAACCTCGAGGGCTTCGACATCGACATGGTCAACGCGGTCGCGAAGGCGATCTTCGGCTCGGCCGACGGCCACGTCCAGTTCCGCGCGATCCCGTCGTCGCAGCGTGAAGAGGTCCTGAAGAAGCACCAGGTCGACATCGTGGTCCGGACCTACAGCATCACCTGCGCGCGCAAGAAGGACGTCGAGTTCTCCTCGGTGTACTACGTGGCGGGCCAGAAGATCCTGGTCACCAAGGAGTCGAAGGCGCAGAAGCTGGCGGACCTGAGCGGCAAGCGGGTGTGCGCGACCAAGAAGTCGACGTCGCTGGCGAAGATCGCGACGGACCCGGCCAAGCCGGTGCCGGTTTCGGTGGACAACTGGTCGGACTGCCTGGTGATGCTCCAGCAGGGCCAGGTCGAAGCGGTGTCGACCGACGACACCATCCTCGCCGGGATGGCCGCCCAGGACTCGACGCTCGAGGTCCGCGGCGAGCGGCTGACCCAGGAGAACTACGGCATCGGCGTGCCGAAGGACCACGAGGACATGGTCCGCTACGTCAACGCGGTGCTCGACCAGCTCCGCGGAAACGGCGTGTGGCAGGACAGCTACCGCCGCTGGGTGGAAGCCCGGCTCGGCCCGGCTTCGCCGCCGTCGCCCCAGTACCAGCAGTGAAGGTAACTCAGCGCGACTAGGATCGATCTCCGCACGTCGCAGGGGATCCGGGAGGTAGCAGTGTCGGAGGAGCCGCGCCGTCCTCGGCACGCCGCGCCGGACGACGAGCCGCAGCAGGTGGCCACGCCGAGCTGGCAGCCGCCGCCACCGGTGCGGTGGGAGACGCCGGAGCCGTCGATCTCGGGCCGCCTCGACGACGGCGAACCGGCCGGACAGGCACCCGGGCGCCGCCCGCCGACGCCGCCGCGCGGGCAGCCCCGCCCGCCGATCCCGGGCGCGGAAGATCCGACCCGCCCGCCGGGCAGCATCGCCCCGGTCGCGCCGCCGACGCAGGCGTTGCGCCCCGACGCCGGGGCGCCGCAGCCGCCGAACGTGCCGGTGGCGCCGAACGTGCCGGTGGCGCCCTCGGCGCAAGCCATGCGCCCGAACTCCGACGCGCCGCAATCGCCGGCGCAGGCCGGGCGCCCGAATCCTGACGCGTCGCAGCCGACGCAGGCCGTGCGCCCGAATTTCGATGCGCCGGTCGTCCCGTCGGCGCAGGGCGTGCGCCCGGATCCTGATGCGCCGCAGCCGACGAGCGTTCTCGCCGCGCCGGCGCCGGAAACTCAGAGCATCATGCCGCCGGTGCCGCGGCCGGACACCGGGCCCGGGGCGCCGCTGCCCGATCCGGGCACCGAAAGCGTCCTGCCCGAGCGCACCAGCGAAGGCCGGCACACCGGCACCGGCACGGGAACGGGCACCGGAACGGGGACCGGCAGCGGCTCGGACTCCCGGTCCGGCGCGTTCCCCGGCACTTCGCGGCGGACGTCGTCGCGGACGTCGCGGTCCCGTCGCGGCCGGCTCGGGGCCGGGCTGGTCGAGGTGCCGCCGGTTCCCGCGCGCGATCCCGCGTCCGCGGTGCTGACGAATCCGGTGGTGTCGGAGGAAAAGCGGTTCTGCGGTAGCTGCAACGCGAAGGTCGGCCGCGGCAAGGACGGCAAACCCGGTTCGCCGGAAGGGAAGTGCGAAAACTGCGGTGCGCCGTTCTCGTTCCTCCCGAAGCTGCAGCCGCACGAGCTCGTCGGCGGCCAGTACGAGGTCCTCGGCGCCATCGCCTACGGCGGTCTCGGGTGGATCTACCTGGCGCAGGACCACAACGTCAGCGACCGCTGGGTCGTCCTCAAAGGACTGATCGACACCGGGGACGCGACGGCGATGGCGGCCGCGGCCAACGAGCAGCGGTTCCTCGCCGAGGTCGAGCACCCGAACATCGTCAAGATCCACAACTTCGTGCAGCACCCGGACGCCCACAGCGGGACGACCACCGGCTACATCGTGATGGAGTACGTCGGCGGCCAGTCGCTGCGGCAGCTCGCGCTGGCGCACCACCGGGAAAGCCGCCGTCCGGAGCCGCTGCCGATCGGCCAGGTCATCGCCTACGGGCTGGAAATCCTGCCCGCGCTCGGCTACCTGCACAGCCAGGGCCTGCTCTACTGCGACCTCAAGCCGGACAACGTCATCCAGACCAACGAGCAGCTCAAGCTGATCGACCTCGGCGCGGTCCGCCGCACCGACGACTACGAGAGCCCGCTGTTCTTCACCACCGGCTACAGCGCACCGGAACTGCCCACGCAGGGCGCGTCGGTGGCGTCGGACCTGTTCACCGTCGGGCGCACGCTCGCCGTGCTCAGCTTCGAATTCACCGGCTACACCAGCAAGTTCAAGACCACCCTGCCCGGCCCGGACGCCGTCCCGCTGTTCGCGCTGTTCGGTTCGTACCACCGGTTCCTGCGGCGGGCGACGCACTCCGACCCGGACCGGCGGTTCCTCTCCGCCGAGGAGATGTCCGACCAGCTCACCGGGGTGCTGCGCGAGATCATGGCGCTCGGCACCGGCAAGCCGCGGCCCGGCGTGTCCACGGTATTCGGCCCGGAGAGCCGCACGTTCGGCGTGCAGCTGGTGGTGCCCGAAACCGGCGCCAGCGTGCCGCTGCCGGGCGCGGACGAGGTCGTCGCCGGGCTGCCGATCCCGCAGGTGGACACGGACGACCCGGCGGCGGGCGTGCTCGCCACCACGACCGCGCTCGACCCGCGGGCCGCCATCGAGGCGCTGGCCGGCGCGCCGCGGGAGTCGATCGAGGTGCGGCTGCGGATCGTGCGCGCCCGGATCGAGCTGGGCGAGTTCGCGGAGGCCCAGCGGCAGCTGCAGGCCGCGCAGTACCTGGCCATCAAGAACGGCTTCCCGCACGACTGGCGGATCGACTGGTACCGCGGCCTGATCGAGCTCGCGGGCGGCCGTTCGCGGGTTGCGCACGTCGCGTTCGAAGCGGTGTACGACGACCTGCCGGGCGAGATCGCCCCGAAGCTCGCGCTGGGTATCAGCGCCGAAGGCGTCGGCGACTACTTCGCCGCCGCGCGGTTCTACGAGCTGGTCTGGCGCACCGACCGCACCTACGTCAGCGCCGCCTTCGGCCTCGCCCGCGTGTACCTGGCACAGGGTGCGCGGGCGAGTGCGGTCGAGGTGCTCGAAACCGTGCCGCCGTCCTCCACCCACTACGTCGACGCGCAGGTCGCGGCCATCAAGATCAAGACGACCGCGACCAAGGCCAACGGCCGCGAGACCCCGGTCACCGAGCACGACCTGCTCGACGCGTCGGCCCGGCTCGAGCGGCTCCGCCTGGACGCCGAACGCCGGACGCAGCTGTCCGCCGGTGTGCTCGAAGCCGCGCACGAATGGCTCAAGCAGGGCAAGCCGACGCCGGGCGCGCGGGTGCTCGGGTGCCAGCTCGAGGAACGCGAGCTGCGGTTCGGCCTCGAACGGTGCTACCGGGCACTGGCGCGGCTGGCGGGCACGGTCGACGAGCGCATCCAGCTGGTCGACCGGGCCAACGCGATCCGCCCCCGCACCCTCACCTGACGCCCTCGTGAGTGGTAAAGCGGGTTCTAACCCTCCTTACCACTCACGACCAGCAGCGGAAGAGGCTCAGGGGTTGATCTCCCAGTCGCGGGCGCCGCGCTCCCGCTGGTTCTTCTCGTGCTGCGCGGCCAGCTTCTCCAGCGCCTGCGAGTCACCGTGGGTGCTGAAGTGCTCGAAGCCGACGACGACGAACAACGCCCGCGCGCTGACCGCGATCGGGCCGTCCTCGGCGTCGAGGCGGCCGTCCGCGCTGACGTAGATCTTGCGGCCCGCGATGCCGTCCAGCCGGGTCTCGATGAAGAGCGTCGAACCAACCGGCACCGGCCGCCGGAAGTCCGTCTCGAGCTTGCCGGTCACCGCCGGGCGGCGCATCAGGTTGCCGACCGTCGAGCCGAGCGCCTCGTCGAACGCGCAGGCCAGCAGCCCGCCGTGAGCCAGCCCCGGCGCGCCCTGGTGGGCCTTGGTGACGGTGAACCGCGAGTGCACCACCTGGCCCTCGCCGACGGTCGAACGCAGCTGCAGCCCGGCGTCGGCCTCGTCGCCGCACCCGAAGCACTCCCGGAAGTGCACGCCGAGCTCGGTGCCCGGTTCCGGCGCCTTCGGGTGCGGCACCGCGGGCTCCACCGCCACCGGCGGCCAGGGTTGAGAAACACGACTCATGCGCTGACGTTAACCGGCGGGTAACCGCCCCTCGCGCGCGCCCCGGCCGCCCACCTCTCTCAGTAGCCGGAAAGTTCCCCACCGTAGACAATTCACGGCTCAGACTGCCGAGGTGGGAGAGCCGGTCAAGACTGGGCTGATGAGCTCGAACGGCCCAATGGGCACTGCACGGGAGGAGTCGTCGCCGGCATGAGCGAACCAGCAGCAACGACGGGCAAACCGTCGGTGGACGAGAGAACCGTCAAGCGCGCCGTGTGGGCGTCGGCCATGGGCAACGCCACCGAGTGGTACGACTACGGCGTCTTCACCTCGGGCGCGATCGCGGTGAGCATCGGCACCCAGTTCTTCCCCGGCGAGGGGAACGCCGTGCTGAAGTCGCTGGCGCTGCTCGCCGTCGGGTTCATCGTGCGGCCGTTCGGCGGGGCGTTCTTCGGGCCGCTCGGCGACAAGCTCGGCCGCAAGCGGGTCCTCGCCATCACCATCCTGCTGATGTCCGGCTGCACGTTCCTGGTCGGCGTCCTGCCGACGTACGCCGGCAGCTACAGCATGGGCATCGCGGCGCCGATCGCGATCCTGCTGCTGCGGATCATCCAGGGCTTCTCCACCGGCGGCGAGTACGGCGGAGCGGCGACGTTCATCGCCGAATACTCCCCGACGAAGCGCCGCGGCTTCTTCGGCAGCTTCCTCGAACTCGGCACGCTGGCCGGTTACGTGCTCGGCAACCTCGTCGTGCTCTCGGTGACGCTGTCCCTGTCGGCCGACCAGGTCGACGCGTGGGGCTGGCGGATCCCGTTCTTCGTCGCACTGCCGCTCGGCCTGATCGGGCTCTACCTGCGGAACAAGCTCGAGGACACCCCCGAGTTCCGCCGGATGGAAGCTGCGGGCGAGGCGCCGAAGAAGGCACCGCTCAAGGAGATCTTCGTCCGCAATTGGCGGATGATCCTCAACCTGATCGGCATCGTCCTGCTGCTGAACGTCGCGGACTACCTGCTGCTGACGACGATGCCGACGTACTTCACCGACACGCTGAAGATCAACGACAACACCTCGACGCTGATCATCATCGCGGTCGAAGTCATCCAGATGGCGATCATCATCCCGCTCGGCGCGCTGTCCGACCGGATCGGCCGGAAACCGCTGCTGCTCACCGCGGCCATCGGGTTCCTGGTGCTGAGCTGGCCCTGCCTGAAGCTCATGCAGTCCGGCAGCATCCTGTGGCTGTTCGTCGGGTTCCTGATCGTGGCGGTCCTGCTGGTGTTCATGCTCGCGGTGATCGGTTCGACGTTCCCGGCGATGTTCCCGACGCGCGTCCGCTACGGCTCGTTCGCGATCGGGTACAACGTCTCGACGTCGCTGTTCGGCGGGACCTGCGGCGTGATCGTGACGGCGCTGATCAAGAGCACCGGCAACGAGGACTGGCCGGCGTACTACCTGATGGCGGCGGCGTTGATCGCGATCCTCCCGATCATCAAGATCCCGGAGACGTCGCAGGTGCCGATGGACGAGATCGACACCGAGGACAGCGGCGGCAAGCCGGCCTCCGCGGCCGCTCAGCGCTGAGCGGCCGCCGGACAGCCGTGTGCCCCGCCCGGATCACCGGGCGGGGCACACGTGCGCCGGAGGGTCAGTTCGCGTCGTGGCGAGGAGTGAAGCGCTTGCGGGACCAGGCGGCGAGCGCCCCCGCGACCACGACGGCAATTCCGGTTTCGACGATCAGTGCGGCGAGCACCATGTGCTTCCTCCTCGGGTTCTCGGGCCGGCGCGAGGCGTCCGGCTGAGCAGGTTGTCCGGTGTCCGAGCGGAACACCACCGGACATATCGCCACCAACCCGCCGGATATTTCGCCGGAAACCCACAAAAGCGCGGTGATCTGCACCACGGCTAACGCGTGGTCGTCGCCGTCGGGGCCGCGGGCCTGGTCGCGTCCGGGGTCGAGGAAGGCGTGGGCACCCGCCCTGGGCGGGACGTTTCCCGCGGGCCCGCGGACGGCGCCTGCGGAACCGACGTCCGCGACGAGCGGGACCGGGTCTGGCCCGGCTCGGCCGTCGGCGACTCCGGCGCGATCGACGTCGCCGGCACCTCGGCCGACGTCGGGGGAGTGGTGCCGATCGTGGACAACCCGGGGCCGGCGGGCTGCACCGGCTCCGGCGGCCCCACCCGGTGGCCGGCCAGGAAACCGGCCACCGCGAGGACGACCGCCGTCGCGGCCGAAGTGCCCACGACGGCGAAGCGCTTGCGCCGTCGCCGGACCCGGCCGCCGCGCTCGATCACGTCGGCGGCTTCGAGGCGCATCGGCGGCTGCGGGCCGCCGGCCGCGCCGGTCAGGATCGCGCGGACGTCGTCTTCGGGGTCCATGTTCGTCACCTCCCCTCCGTGGGTGCGCTGAAGGTCAACGCACCGTAATGCGGACCGAGCCGCTTGCGCAGCGTGGCCAGGCCGCGGGAGGCCTGGCTCTTCACCGTGCCGGTGCTGCAGCCGAGCGCCTTCGCCGTCTCCTCGACGCTCAGGTCCTCGAAGTACCGCAGCACCAGCACGGCGCGCTGCTTGGGGGCCAGCACGGCCAGACCCTGCCGGACCAGTTCGTCCTGGGGGCTCGCGGCGGGCTCCGCCGGTAGTTCCGGCGGAGCGTCGGTGAGCCGCTCCCGTTTCCACCTGCTGCGCCGGTGCTCGGCGAGGAACGTGCGCAGGACGATCTTGCGCGCGTAGGCGTCCAGCGTGTCGTGCCGCGACAGCCTCGGCCAGGCGAGGTAGAGCTTGAGCAGCGCGGCCTGCGTGAGGTCTTCGGCCTGGTGCCAGTCCCCGCAGAGCAGGAAGGCGGTCGATCGCAGGCTGTGCGCGCGCTCGCCGAAGTACCGGGCGAACTCGCCGTCCCACGGCGAGCCCGGCCCGGTCGACGGACGGGAGCGGGAGATCACCTGGTTACCGGGTCTCCCACACGGCCGGCAGGTGCAGGTCACCGGTGGGGCCGGCCGGGACGGCGCGGGGGACGCGCGGAGCCTGTCCGGTGCGGGCCGGCCGGGACGTCTCGCGCGGTGCGGGAACGGCGCTCGGCGTCTGCGGGCGGGTCCGGGTGGGCTCCGGGGCGGGGGCCACGGTCGGCTCGCCCGGCCGGGTCACCTGGGTCTGGGTCGGGGCCGGCGCCTGCGCCTCCGAAGCCAGCGCGATGCCACCGGTCAGGGCGCCACCGGCGAGCACGAGCGCGCCGAGGGTCAGGGCGATGCGGATACGCAAGACAGCTCCTCATTCTCGCGGGCGCGGCTGGGATCGCTGCGCCTCTGCCCTTAGTCATGCGGCGGGTGATCACCGGGGTTGCATCGGGTTTCGGGAATCTCGGGGGAAACGCGAACGGCCGGGAAGCCCGCAGGGGACTTCCCGGCCGCCCGGTGTTCGACGTCGGCTCAGTGGGCGAGCGCCGACAGCTTCTGCCAGCTCGCCCAGTCGTAGGTCCAGTCGCTGTAGTCGCCGTCCTTCGCGCTCAGCGTCTGCGTGCTGCCGGTGATCTCGACCGGGTCGCCGGTGAGAGCGCCGTCGAAGTACTCCTTGGCCCGCGCCGGCGAGAGGTTCAGGCAGCCGTGGGAGATGTTCTTCTTGCCCTGGGCCCAGACCGACGCCGCGAGGCCGTGGATGAACTCGCCGTTGTTGGAGATCCGGACCGCCCACGGCACGTTGACGTCCGTGTAGTTGTACCGGGGGTTGCTCATCGAGTAGGTCGCGTGCTTCGACATGACGACGTGCACGCCGCTGTGCGTGACGCGGCCCGGGTCGGAGTCGAGGCCGTAGCTCACCGGGTAGTCGGCGATCTGCTGGCCGTCGCGGATCACCTGCATCGTGTGCTGCGTGGTGTTGCCCTTGACGATCTGCGACCGCCCGATGGCGAAGCTGGCCGAGACGTCCTGCTTGCCGTACACGCCGTCACCGATCTTGACGCCGTAGATCTTGGCGTTGACCTTCACCTGCGTGTTGGGCTTGAAGTACTCCTTCGGCCGCCAGTGCACCGAAGCGTCGCCGGGCATCCAGGCCCACGAGCCCTCGGTCTTCGGCGTGGTCTCGACCGACAGCGCCTTCTCGACGGAGGCCTTGTCGGTGACGCGGCTCGGGAAGTTCAGCGCGATCGGCATCGCGATGCCGTACGTCTGGCCGTCACCGACGTTCAGGCTGGCCGCCATCTGCCGCTTCGGCTTGACCGTGGTGAACGCGCCGGCGATGGGGACGTTCTTGCCGTCGGCACCCTGCACCTGGCCGGTCCAGGTGTAGGTCTTGCCGTAGCCGAGCTGCTCGGTGGTGTTCCAGGTCTTCTTGTCCGGCGACGTCTGGCCCTGGACCTGCTTGCCGTCCGGGTTGGTCAGCGTGACGGACATGATCGTGCCGTCGGTGACCTGGACGCCGACCGGTTCGCCGGGCGCGACGTCCTGGGCGCCGCCCGCCGGAGTCACCGTCAGCTTGGCCGGTTGCGCGGTGGGGGCGGGCGAGCTGGTCGGGCCCCCGCCCGACGAACCGCTCGCCGAGACCGTCGGCTCGCTGCTGCACGCCCCCAGCGTGAGCACGGCGACCAAGCCCAGTGCCACGGCAGCGCCCCGGCGCCGCGTGGAGATCCTCACCGTCACACCCATTCCCCTTTGCCCCATTTGGTGCTTCCCCCCTTCGAGACGCCCCGTGGACCAAGTACGTTGAGCAACCTTGACGTGACTAACGTCACAATGGCCGGGAGGGGCTTTCACGGAGGGGGCACGGCCGACTCCGAGCCGTATCCGGTGATCACGGTGTCGCTGTGCTGCGCCAGACTAGCCGGTGGGTACGACGGAACCGGGTGGGTGCCCTACGACGTTCCGGTGACCTTGGTGTGCAGAGCCGGTTTTCGCCTCGATCACGGGGTTCAACTTTGGCCAGATCCCGGTAGTCTGCTCTCAGGCCGTCGTTTTGCGTGTTCGTGGCTTCACACTCGCGGAACTTCTGACGCGAGCCATGGAGCCGACCCGCTCTTGACTCGTCTCGTTGGAACCGCCCGGGACGGTCGGGGTGCCGCTTCGGTGGCATTCGAAGCGGATCTGTGTAACGAGGAGTACAGCGGTGGCGCAAGGCACTGTGAAGTGGTTCAACGCGGAGAAGGGCTTCGGCTTCATCGCGCAGGACGGCGGCGAAGGCGACGTGTTCGTTCACTACTCGGAGATCGAGGGCCGCGGTTTCCGCACCCTCGAGGAGAACCAGCGAGTGGAGTTCGAGGTCGGCCAGGGCCAGAAGGGTCCGCAGGCCCAGAAGGTCCGCGCGATCTGAAACTGAGGCTGAACAAGCCTCACAGGCCCGTTGCGCGTTTCAAGGCCTGAGCGAAGGGCCCCCGGCTTCCGCCGGGGGCCCTTTCTCATGGGGTCTGGTGGCGCGTCAGCGGCGTGCCACGGCCGGCGCGTCGAAGGCGTCGGCGGGGAAGTGGAACTCGTCGGTGAGGTCGCTGACCTCGCCGACGGCCTGCTGCCGCTGGTCGTGCAGGGAGGAGGCCTGGCCCTCCCAGTTGAGGCGTTCCAGGATCCATTCCTGGGCCAGCGCCTGCGGGGAGATCTGCCGCTCGGCGGCGATGTCCTTGAGCTGCTGGTTGGCGACGAGGCTCATCCGCAGCTGGATGACCTGGGCTTCTCCGAACCGCTTGCCGGATCCGGTGCTCTCGAGGTCGTTGTCGGGGGCCAGTGCCGCCAGGTAGGACGTGAGCTCAGTGTCCTCGACAACACCGTCGTCCACGGGCTTCGCGGCACCACGATGACGCCCGGAAGGCGCGGCGGCTTTCAGGTTCGTGCGGCTGCTCAAGCGGCCAAGGGAGGGAAGAGGCACGAGGGCCACGATAACGTTTGGATCTCGCCACACAAACCACTGTGAGCTACAACACGCCACAAACATTCCCCATTCAGCCCAACCCCCACCCATTCAGCCCAACCCCCCACAACAAAGAGCAACCCCCAAATAACCCACCGAGTCGATCACCCCAAAACACCCCCGCCGAGGCGTCGCGAGCCATCGGATCGGGGCAAAAAGATGACGAGGGCACCCGCCAACGCCACCGACAGGGACCGCGGGTCGCCAGAGGCGGGGTCATCAGAGGCGGGGTCACCAGCAAGCGAAGCGCCAGCTTCGCGAGGCAAACAAGGTCCGACTCACCACCCGACTCGGCCAGACCCGCCAGGGCGCGCAGCGCCCGAGGCGAAAACGCAACCACGCTGGGTCGGCAACAGGCCGCACCGTGGGGGGTCCGGGGGGCTCGGCCCCCCGGGT